>JAKFEP010000136.1:0-17936 GCA_036675645.1 Methylotenera sp.
TTTGCAAAGGTTGGCGGAGAGTCAGGCCACAACCAACCAATTCTTGCAAAACAAAATCCGCAATTTGGAAACGCTGCATGTGATGGGCATGATGCCACAGCTTTATCAGCGTTGGTCAGGGCGAGTGCAAGATGACAACCAACATGAAGATAGGGCGCAGCTGCGCCAGAACCGTAATCAATTTGTGAATAAATTGGTGCGCTATTCCATGCAATCGGTGATGTTGGCTGTGGCGGCGTTGCTGACTGTGCAAGGCGAGATTAGTGTGGGCTCAATGATTGCGTCAAACGTGCTCATCGCACGTGCTTTACAACCCTTTGATGTGATTGTGAGTACTTGGCGCCAATACATTTCAGCCAAAACTGCCGCAATAGCACTGAATCAGTTATTGACGAAATCAGCTACTTCTAAAACTGAGATGCCCACTCATAAAATTTCAGGTCTTTTTTCCCTTAACAATGTGACGGTGTCTTTAGATGGCGTTGATGAGCCCACATTACACAATTTAAATTTGGAAATTAAGCCCGGACGCATCTTAAATGTTATGGGCACATCTGGTTCTGGAAAAACCACCCTGGCACGTTGTTTGGTGGGATTAATAAAGCCACAGGCTGGTGAGTTAAGTGTAGATGGCGCGCTTATTCAAGAGGTCGATGGTGCCCAGTTGGCTGCTGCGGTGGGTTACTTGCCACAGCAAGTGGCGCTGATTGAAGGCACCATTGCCGAAAACATTGCACGGTTTGGTGCATTGGAGACCGAACAAATCATTGCTGCGAGCAAAGCAGTGGGGATGCACGAAATGATTCTGCGTATGCCACAAGGATATGACACCCGTATTGATGAATCCGGCTTGCCGCTTTCTGGCGGCCAGCGACAGTTAGTGGGGCTGGCAAGGGCAATCTACCTGGAACCAAATATTATCGTCCTGGATGAGCCAAATGCGAACTTAGATGAGGTTGGTGAGAAACATTTGCTTGCCTTGTTGCAATTGTTGAAAAACAAAAATAAAACGATTGTGGTGATATCACATCGGTCTGGATTGTTAAAAATCACTGATGACTTGCTGATCCTAAAAAATGGCCATATTGCGCAATATGGCCCACGCGATGCTGGGGTCGCTTATCTCAACCAACTACAAACATTATCTATGACAAGTGCTACCTGATATCCAATGAATTGAATTATGAATCTAAATCTTAAAAAATCACCACCACTAGAAGCAACAGACAAAATCGTGCACTTGGATCATTACACCAATAATTTTTCTGCGGTTCGCGGAGGCGCATGGCTATTGGTCGTTGGCTTGATAGGCTTTTTGATCTGGGCGGCGTTTGCGCCTCTGGATGAGGGTGTGCCGACTGAAGGCATAGTGAGTATAGAGACCAACCATAAAGCGGTGCAGCACTTGAGCGG
Organism: Methylotenera sp.; assembly: GCA_036675645.1. Classification (GTDB taxonomy): domain Bacteria; phylum Pseudomonadota; class Gammaproteobacteria; order Burkholderiales; family Methylophilaceae; genus Methylotenera_A. Next base: position 1,414 of record JAKFEP010000136.1, read on the forward strand.
AGGCATCGTCGGTCAGTTGCTAGTGAAAGAAGGACAGGAAGTCCAGCAAGGGGATGTTTTGCTGAAGTTAGACGAGAATAATGTGAAAGCTCGTTATCAGGAAATCCGTCAGCGATATTTCGGGTTGCGTGCCCAGGAAAGTCGTTTAGTTGCAGAGAAGAGGGGCAAACCTAGCATCAGTTTTCACGAACACTTGCTAAAAAACGAAGCAGATCCATTCATCCAGCAGCACATGATCAATCAATCGCAACTATTACAGGCACGGCAAAGCGCATTGGCTGGTGATATTGCTTCAAAGCTTGAATCCATCTCTGGGCAGAGAGCGATGGTGGAGGGTTATCAAGGGGTGCTGGAAAGTCACCAGTCGCAGCTATCTTTGCTGCAAGAGCAGTTGAATGGCATACGGGAACTGGTAAAAGAAGGCTTCGCGCCTAGAAACCAGCAAAACGACTTGGAGCAGAAGGTTGCCCATACCTATGGCGAGATTGCAAGTGCTAAAGCCAACATTCTGCGTAGCAATAAAGCAATTCTTGAACTTACCCAGCAAATCAACACCCGCCAGCAAATAGAAAAAAAAGAAGTGGATACAGAAATGGCGCAAGTAAAACTGCAAGTAGAGTCGGATGCAGAAAAGTATAAAGCGCTGCAAGAAGAGTTAGCACGTACCACGCTGTTTGCGCCTGCATCTGGCCAGGTGGCTGGTTTACAAATTCATACGGTAGGCGGGGTGATTCAGCCAGGTCAAAAGATTATGGATATCGTGCCAGCGAATGAACCCTTGATTATTGATGCACAGATTCAGCCGCACCTGATTGACAAGATACATGTTGGGCAAGATGCAGATGTACGATTTTCAACATTCTCCAATACCCCGCAATTGTTGGTTGAAGGAAAATTGGTAACGATTTCCAAAGATTTGTTCACCAAACCTGCAACAGCGCTAGATGCTGGTATCACTTACTATCTGGCTCGTATTTCCGTTACCCCGCAAGGCTTGAAGGACTTGGCCGGACGTCGCCTGCAGCCAGGGATGCCAGTGCAGGTGGTGATTAAAACGGGTGAGCGTACCTTGCTCACTTATTTGCTGCATCCGCTTACTAAGCGTATTGCAGCCTCGATGACGGAAGAATAATGCGCATGTATAGGGTTGATTTGTTTGTGATGATTGCTGGGCTATTCTTCAGCTGCTTTGCCAACGCTACAGATAGTCTTATTGGCTTGTACCAAAAAGCAGCACTATATGATGCAGAGTATCTAGCTGCGTTAGCAAGTACTGAGGCCGATCGTGAAGAAATCAATAAGGCGCGCGCGCAGTTTTTTCCTAAGGCGCAGTTAGTGGCTTCAAGAGGCCAAGGCATCACTGATCGCACTACGCAAACGACCATCGGCGCCATTGATACTCATCTTGACTATGACATACAAAATTATGCTTTGAGCATAAAACAACCGCTATTTAACAAAGAGACACTTGCCACCTATAGCAGCGCCAAATCTTATGTGAGTGCAAAGGAACAGTTGCTGCGACAGGAAAACGCCAAATTGATGCTAAAACTGGCTAGCACCTATTTAGAGATTCTTTATGCAAAAGAAAAGACTATTTTACTCACTTCCAAAATCAATGCAGTGACGCAGCAGCTGAATCAAGCACAAAAGAAATTTCAGCAAGGCGCCGGTACCGTTGTGGAAATTGGCGAAGCGCAAACCAATTTAGACATTGCCAAGGCTGAACTTATTCTGGCGAATAATGCACTGACGGATCACCGTGAAGCACTATTTAATATGACGGGGGTCGATGTTAGCACGCAGCGGGAAGCACCTGATGCCAAACTGGACACAGCCAGATTACCAACTGAGCAAGCTGCCAACGAAAGCCTTGATTTTTGGCTTTCCAGTGCCAAGCAACACAATCCTGAAATCTCAGCAGCAGAGTATGCCGTAGAAGTGGCCAGGCAAGAAATTGAGAAAAAGCGTGCTGGGCATTATCCGACACTGGATCTAGTTGGAGTGCGATCGTACAGCGAGAATGACAGTAACAATACTCTAGGTTCTCGGTTTGATACGACAACACTTGCCGTTCAGCTCAATATGCCATTATTCGCAGGGGGATTTGTCAATGCCAGCGTGCGGCAGGCTGTCAGTAAATTAACTGCTGCTGAAGAATCGCTTAAGAGTAAAACCCGTGAAGCAACCGCAAATATCCGCAAATATTTTAATGGCATGCAAAGCCAGTTTTTATCGATTGCGGCTTACCAGCAAGCAGTTAAATCGTCGGATACGACGCTTGTCGGCACACAGAGAGGCTTTGTTGCTGGGCTTAAAACCAATATCGAAGTGCTGGATGCACAACAAAAGCTATTCAATAGCCAGCTTGAATTAAGCAAAGCCCAATATGGCTTGGTTAACGAACTGGTTAATCTTAAATATAACGCAGGTCTGCTCAATGAAATAGAACTGGCAAAAATAAGCCAACTATTTATGCCAGCCACAATGTAGAGAATAGGAATGAAAATCATGCATTTAACAATTAAAAGTAGTTTTTGTCGCCAATTACAAAGCGGCTTTACCTTACTAGAGCTATTGGTAGTGATGGTGATTATCGGGTTGCTGGCAGGCTATGTAGGACCAAAATACTTTTCTCAACTGGGAAAATCGGAAACCAAAGTGGCTAAGGCACAGATTGAATCATTAGCCAAAGCAATAGATACATTTCGCCTAGATACCGGCCATTACCCTAGCACCGAACAGGGTTTAGCGGCACTCAATAGTGCGCCAAGTGGCGAGGTAAAATGGCAAGGGCCTTACCTAGCCAAGAGCCTGCCAATAGACCCTTGGGGCAAGCCTTATTTATACAAAATGCCAGGTGAACATGGGGATTTTGACATATGGACATTGGGCAGTGATGGCAGGACGGGTGGCACCGGGAGTGAGAGTGATGTGGGTAGCTGGCAGTAGACCAATTAAACGATGAAATTCACTATAAAAACGTTGCAAAACAATGCAGTGACCTTGCTGGTGATGGATGCCGCCAATGCGTCTGCGGCACGTGCGCAGGCTGAAGCCCAAGCGGAGATGCAAGGCTGGCAGCTGCTAAGTGTGAAAAGCTCGGCTTATACATTGCCAAGATTTTTTACTGGCGAATCTGGCAAACAAAAATTTAATGTCAGCCTGTTTAGTCAAGAATTGCTGGCATTGCTGGAATCAGGGTTGAGTCTCATTGAGGCGATTGAGGCTTTGGCAGAGAAAGAGCAACAAATGCAAGCGCAGTTGATATTTAGGCAAATCACGACGGCGCTATACGAAGGGTTGCCGCTTTCTCAAGCCTTGGAACAAGCACCCCATATTTTTACGCCTCTATATGTGGCCTTGATTCGTGCCAGTGAACGTACTGGGGATATGTCGCAAGCGCTAAAGCGGCATGTGACTTACCAGGCACAAATAGATGCGGTACGTAAAAAGATTATTTCAGCCTCTATTTATCCAGTACTGCTATTGGTTGTGGGAGGCTTGGTGGTTCTGTTTTTACTCGGCTATGTGGTGCCGAAATTTAGTGGGATTTATGAAAGTACGGGTTCAGATTTGCCTTGGGCATCACAAATGTTGCTGAAGTGGGGACAATTGTTGCAGCAACACGGTCAGGCCGTTTTGTTCAGCACAGTGATTATTTTTACGGCCGTGGGTATGGCCCTGACGCGTCCCATCACCCGCGCATGGTTTAGCAAAAAACTCTGGCAAATCCCTGCACTAGGCGATGCGATGCGGATTTATCAACTGGCACGTTTTTATCGCACTCTGGGCATGTTACTGCAAGGCGGAATTCCACTAACCAAGGCAATCAACATGGTGAGCGCTTTATTACCTGCAAATTTACGGGCTGCGCTTAATTTGGCTTTAAGCGATGTGCAGGCTGGCCAGGCACTGTCCTCCGCCATGGAGCGACATGGATTAACGACTTCGATTTCAATCCGCATGTTGCGTGTGGGTGAGCGCTCAGGGCAAATGGATCAAATGTTAGAGCGCATCGGCGTATTTTATGACGATGAAACCGCCCGAAAGGTAGAGTGGTTTACCAAGCTATTGGAGCCGATTTTAATGCTATTGATTGGCTTGGTAGTAGGCCTGGTGGTGGTGTTGATGTACATGCCAATTTTTGAGCTAGCAGGGGATATTCAATGACACAATTACTTCAAGAAAACAAACATCAAGCAATGCCTGCTTTTTCAATGGAGGTACCGGATTTATCAGCGTTAAAAGACCAGTGCATTACGCCTAAGCAACTTTACGAGGCGCGACAATTAGCCAAGCAATCTAAACGTGCTTTGTTAAGCGTGCTGGAAGAACAATCAGGATTTACGCCGGATGATTTTGTAGAGGCGTTAGGCAAGTTAATGCACTATCCCGTGCTGAATGCGCTTGAGATGTATGAGCTTAAGCCCGACTTTGAGCTGCTTGGCTTTTCGGATGCCAGCCGATTGGGCTGTGTTGCGTTACGGGATGAACAGGCTGCGCTAGTGCTGGTGTGTGCTGACCCATTTGATGTGAACTTGCCCGCCAAGCTGGATTTACTGATTAAACAACCTGCACATTGGTTTTTGGCGCATAGCAAAGATATTGCAGCATTTTTGGCGCACCATGAAACAGGCTTGCGCGCTATGGACAATGTGTCAGCCACCGAAGTCAATTCTGAAGCTGGACACGAAGGCATTGAAGATGTGTCTTTAAAATCGATTAGTGAAGACAGCAGCCCAGTGGTGAAGTTTGTACGTTCTACGCTTTATGATGCGCTTAAAGTAGGTGCCAGTGATATTCATCTTGAAACGAATCAACAAGGGTTGCGGGTTAAATATCGCATAGACGGCGTGCTGAGTGAAGTGGGCGGTTTACAGGGGATATTACCAGCAGAGCAAGCTATTTCGCGTATCAAGGTAATGTCTGAGTTGGATATTGCTGAGCGTAGAGTGCCGCAGGATGGTCGATTTAAAGTGTTGGTGCATGGCAGTGATGCCAGGGCACGAGAAGTGGATCTGCGCGTATCAATTATGCCCAGTGTGTTTGGTGAAGATGCTGTATTGCGCGTGTTGGATAGAAAGGCTTTAAGCGAGGAAGCGCAAGGCTTGAGTCTGGATGTGCTGGGATTCGCGCCAGAAATGATGGCGCGCATAAGGTTACTGGCGGAAGAGCCTTACGGCATGCTGTTAGTCACCGGTCCTACCGGCAGCGGAAAAACAACTACTTTGTACGGCATTATTTCTGAAATCAATACTGGCCAGGACAAAATTGTCACCATTGAAGACCCCGTGGAGTATCAACTGCCAGGTGTGCTGCAAATTCCAGTGAATGAAAAGAAGGGTTTGACGTTTGCCCGTGGCTTACGCTCAATTTTGCGTCATGACCCGGACAAAATCATGGTGGGTGAAATTCGTGACCAGGAAACTGCACAAATTGCTGTTCAATCAGCATTAACGGGGCATTTGGTACTGACTACCGTGCATGCCAATAACGTGTTTGATGTGATTGGCCGGTTTACCAATATGGGGGTCGATGAATACAGTTTCGTCTCTGCAATTAACGGTATTTTGGCGCAGCGTTTGGTGCGTGTGATTTGCCCGCACTGCAAGCTAGAAGATACTCCCGATCAAGACTTACTCACGAAATCGGGAATTAAACCCGAGGATGTAGATTCGTATCATTTTAAAAAAGGACAGGGATGTGGGCAATGCCACGGCACGGGTTACAAAGGCCGCAAAGGCATTGCTGAACTACTGTGTTTTAACGATGAAATCAGGGAGTTAATCGTAAGCAAAGAACCAATCCGCAAAGTGAAAGAATCGGCGCGGGCGAATGGCACCCGTGCGATGCGTGAAGCGGGTTTGGATTTAGTAAAACGTGGCGAAACCACCTTACAGGAGATTAATCGTGTTACCTCACTTGTATAAAAACAGTATAGAACTTGATTTAAACACACCACTGCGCATGGGCTGGAGCACGATATTGAGCCCCGCATTGCATGTGGTATTGCAGCCCGATGTGATTGAGTTGAGCTTACTTAAACGAGACTTTAGGGGTGGTTTAAGACCCAGGGTTGTACATCGGACAACTCTCGCTTTGGACGATGTGCCCAGCATTAATACTCAGCAAGCGATTGCGCCACAATTATTAAACCAGCTTATAGCAGAGCTTCAACAACCTATCTATCAAAATGTTAAGCCAGTCGTTATTTTGTCTAACTATTTTGCACGTTACTTAGTATTGGACTGGAATGAGGATATTAAATCCAGGCAAGAACGTAGTACTTATCTTAAACACAGTTTTTTACAGCATTTTGGCGATGTCTCTAAAGACTGGCATTTAAGCGATTCTCTGCCTGCCTATGGAAAACCAGCAATTGCCAGTGGCGTGCCGCGTGCGTTATTGCAATCAGTTGAAGCTGTTTTTGAAACCATGAATTTGAAACTGGCAGCGATACACCCTATGCTGATGCTAGCAGCTAATCAAGCCTTGCAACATTTGAAAAAAAACAAACTTGAGAAAAGCTTTTGGTTAGCCTGTGTTGACAACAGTCGATTGACGCTAGCCTTAATAGAAGAGGGCGACTGGAAATTAGTACATAACTTTTCCGCTGAGCTTGATATTGGCAACCAAATCAATACGCTTATTCTGCGTGAATCGGTCATGGATGGTACTTTTTCTACACTTCCTATTATCTCTATTGGTAGTGATGTTTTGACCAGCGAAAACCGTGTAATCAAGTTTGAAGAGTTAAACCATGAAAGTCATGGTAACGAAACACAGTACCTTGATCATCACAATCAAAAGGCTGCAAATTCAATACAGCCAAAATTGGCGGCCTAGCCTGATAATTAAAAAAGTGGGTTAAATGAAATGAAATCTGTTTATCTCAATCATTCACGCCAAGCAGAGCGAACGCACTGGTCGAGTTGGCTGCTGCTGGCTTTCGGTTTACTTGTATTAGGCGGAAGTTTGATAGCGCTGCAGCGAATCAAAGCGAGTAATGCAGGCTTACAAACGCAACTGGCGGTGCATTCGGCTAGAAGTAAGGAGATTGTGCCACGCAACCTTAGTCTTGGGCGCGATAAGGATGCGGCGACGGTAAACAGTGCCATTAGCACCATTGTTACCCCATGGACGTCGCTGCTAAAGGGGCTGGAAAACGCGGCTGCCGAAGACAGTGTAAAGATGCTGACCTTTGAGCCGAATGTCAAAACACGTAGCCTGCGACTCAAACTTGTGGCAACAGACAAAGAGGGTATGTGGGCTTACCTGCAACGTTTAAATCAGCAAATTGTTTTGAAAGACATACACTTGATATCGAATGAAACAATCTCGCTAAACGGTCAGCCTGCAGTGGAGTTTTTAGTAGAGGCAACATGGCCAATCTGAATCAAATCTATAGCAAGGCTGAATTTATATTACGACGGCTAAGTTGGCAAACCCAGGCTGGGCTAGCTTTATGGGTTATCACATTTATATTGGCAACTGGGCTAATTGGTACCGAGATAAAAATACAGCATCATTTAAATGCCGAATTGGCAAAGCCAGTCAAGCCAAGCTCTGTGACCTCTAAAAAGATATCAAATACTGATTTAACGCAAAGATTTTACGTAATGTTGCCTGAACAGGCGGAAACGGATGCAATAAGTGAGCGAATTTTACAATTAGCGGACGGTATGGGTTTGGAGTTTGAGCGGGCAGAGTTTAATACGCTGCATGGTGCAGGCTCTGCTTTGATTCAGCACCAGATAAAACTGCCATTAAAAGGTAGTTACATGCAAATTCGTCAATTTTTGAACGCGCTATTTAATGAACAAGCAACCTTGGCCCTTACGGAAATGCAAATTCATCGTGATGATGTATTTTCTGATGTGGTTGAAGCTGACTTGGTGTTGACTTTGTACTTGCGCAAGGAAATGAATTAAATGACCAGGCAACATGGGGTTTGGTTGGCGCTATTGTTAACGCTGGCTGCATGTTACTGGGTGACGATTCAAGAAAACGCCCAAGAAAATGAAGTTATAGAAAGTGCCAAGCTGCAACCAGCACAAAAATATATCAATCGACATGCCAACAAAGTAATAGATAACAGCCTTTCAGGTCATCTCAATGATAAAAAATTAATGCTTCGTTCTATCGATTCAACAACGTCTAGCAATCTGTTTAGCTCATTCGAAACGGGCGAAGAAGCAGCCTTGGCTAGTACAGAAAATCAAGCTCCTAGCCTACCCACAAACCCTTATACCTACGCTGGAAAGATTACTGAAAATGGGGATTGGATGGTGTTTCTGACCGATGGTACGCAGAATTTTGCAGTAAAAACGGGTGACGTTTTAGAAAGTGGCTGGCGTGTTCAGGAGATTAATCAAACACAACTGACATTGATGTATCAACCGCTAAGACAAACAATTAAGTTGGATATTGGAGCAACATTTTGAACGGATTAAGACTTACTTTATTGTGCAGTGTATTGACGATGACAGCATGCGCAAATTTTGAAGTGAACCAGAAAGTGCAAGAAGCGGATGCACAATTTTCACAAGCACGGCAAATGGCAGCAAAAGGGCAAACAGATGAAGCCATAGACAGCATCACAGCGTTAAGCAAGCAGTATCCAGAAAATCCACAATACCGCAATTGGTTAAAAGTACAGCAGGATAAAGATGAATCGACACAGCTAAAAAATGCTGATTTATTGTTTGCACAACAAAATTTCACAGAGGCCGAAGTCGCATATCAAAAAATATTGCGACATAGTCCACGACAGCAGGCTGCATTAGATGGCATCAAACATACACGGCAAGCGCAAAACCACGCCATGATGCTGGCAAATGCCCGAGCCGCATATGCCAAACAGGAGATCACCACAGCGCAGAACTTGGTACGTGCCATTTTGGCGGAAGATTCACAGCATGCAGGTGCCAAAACACTTTATGAAATAATTGAGCAGCAGCAAACAGACAAGGTGACTGCTGTGCCAAGTATGCAGGCTGCATTCAAAAAACCAGTCACTTTGGAATTGAAAAATACGCCGATTAAAAGCGCATTTGAATACATCAGTAAAGCGGGCAATATTAATTTTTCTTATGACCAGGAGTTAAGTGGGGCAATTCTGGTGAACGTGTTTTTGCGCAATACACCTATTGAAGACGCCATTGACGTGATTTTATCCAGTTATCAACTTGGTAAAAAAGTACTCAATGCAAACACATTGCTGATTTACCCATTAAGTCGTAGCCAGGAATACCAGGAAATGTATGTGCGCAGTTTTTACCTGAATAATATTGATGCCAAACGCGCTATGACCCTGCTAAAAACAGTGCTTAAAGTTAAAGACGTTTACATGGATGAAAAACTCAACACGCTTGTGATTAGAGACACGCTGGAGAATGTGCAAATTGCAGAAAAACTGATCGTTTCGCAAGACTTGAACGAACCAGAAGTGATGCTGGAAGTAGAAGTGATGGAAATCAATCGGCGTAATTTCGAACAGCTCGGCCTGCAATACCCCAGCCAAATAGGACTTGGTGTACAGGGTAATGCCAAAGCTGGCATAGGTGGCGTCACGCCGATTCCAGGTGAATTAACGTTCAGTGAGTTAAAGCATTTCAAGGGAGATTTTGGCGTATTTAGTGTGAATGATCCTGCCTTAGTACTGAATTTACTACATCAAGATACAGACACCAATTTGCTCGCCAACCCCAAAATTCGTGTAAAGAATAGGGACAAAGCTAAAATTCATGTTGGTGACAAGATTCCAGTGCTGACCAGCGTAGCCAATTCGACTGGGTTTGTCTCACAAACCGTAAGTTACATTGAAGTCGGTATAAAACTGGATGTGCAGCCCATCATTCAACTGCAAGATCAGGTGAGCATCAGAGTGAGTATGGAGGTAAGCAATGTTACGGATCAGGTTAAAACCGATTCAGGCGTGCTTGCTTACACCATTGGTAGCCGTAACGCCATCACCACCTTGCAGCTTAAAAACAATGAAACCCAGATTTTGGCAGGCTTGTTTCGTGATGATACGCAGAAAATCAAACGTAAAGTCCCAGGTCTAGGCAGCTTGCCGTTCATAGGCAGACTTTTTGCAGATGACAGTAACGATAATCGTAAAAATGAAATTGTGCTGCTGATTACACCGCGCATTTTGCATAACCTAACACCCGTTAGTTCGACCTACTCTAATTTTCCGTCCGGGATAAGTCATGGCAATACGCGAGATAATCGTCCATCAATCCAGCAGTCGGAACCAGCCCCAGCACAAACTCAACCGCCGCCTACGCCACAAAACATCCAATATGACAATTCTAAAACGGATCAAGAGTTTGCTAATCAGCTGCTAAATTCGAGCCCAGAGGAGCCACCTCCGGGTACTAACCCCACTACTACCATCATTCAATCGCAGTGATGTTTAGCAGCAATGTTTAAAAAGCACAAAGGTTTCACACTCATTGAGCTGTTAGTTGCTTTGACACTGTTAGCGTTGCTGGTGTCCTCAGCAGCACCATTGTTACAGATGAGTGCAAAACGCAATAAGGAGCAAGAGTTGAAAAAATCACTATGGCAAATACGGGATGCGATAGATGACTATAAACAGGCGGTGGATGACGGACAGATCAAGAAATCATTAGACGAGAACGGTTACCCACCGTCGTTGCAAATTTTAGTAGATGGCGTTGAAAACAATTTAGACCCAAAAAAGCGAAAACTCCGTTTTATGCGCAATATTCCACGTGATCCATTTGCGGATGATGAGAATTTAAGAGCTGAAGAAACTTGGCTGAAACAAAGCTACGAAGGCGAAGAGGGTGAATTGATAGCTGATGTTTATGATGTGCGTTCGCGCTCAAACCAAATAGGCATTAATCAGCAGCCTTACAGGGAATGGTAATGACGCACAAAAAAGGCTTCACGTTGATTGAGATTCTAGTGGTGCTTGCGATTATCGCGACTCTGCTCAGCCTTGTTACGCCGCGTTACTTCAATACTATAGATCAGTCCAAAGAAACCACGCTGAAACACGATTTAAACGGCATGCGAGAGGCCATAGACAAGTTTTACAGCGATAAGAATGCCTATCCTGATAGTTTAGAAGATTTGGTGCAACACAAGTATTTACGTGCTATTCCGCCGGATCCGATGACTGAAAGTAATGCCACTTGGCTGATTACCCCACCGTCAGATATCAATGAAAAAGGATCTGTTTACGATATTCACAGTGGCTCGCCTGACATTGGCGCAGATGGAACACCCTATGCAAGCTGGTAGGCACCTAAGCAAACCAATAAAAAAACGGGATGGATATATTTTGCTGGGGCTACTCACACTTATCATGGTGAGCGGTTTTGCACTTGCACAGGTCGGCGCGCGCTGGAAAGATGCGATACAGCGGGAGCGAGAGCAAGAGTTATTAAAAGTTGGAGAAGCTATACAAGAGGCAATTGGTCGTTATTACAACCAAACGCCGGGCGTCGTTAAGCAATATCCTCCCAGCTTAGAGGCCTTGCTAAAAGATGAACGCTTCCCTACGCCAAGAAAGCACTTGCGTAAGCTTTACCTAGACCCTGTCACCCAGCTTGAAGGCTGGGGTCTCCTAATGGCACCTAGTGGCGGCATCATGGGCGTTTATAGCAATTCTGATAAGTCGCCATACAAGACAAAAGGCTTTCGTCCAAAATACGAGCACTTTGAGAATAAAAAATTTTATGGTGAGTGGTATTTTGCTTACATACAACTTGAGTTACCAAAATAATAATACCAAAATATTTTGCATGGTAAAGTTTTTCTATGACCTGTAACTATTTTGAAGTGTTGTTGTTTAGTGTTTGAAGTGTTGTGGTTTAGTGTTTGAAGTGTTGTGGTTTAGTGTTTTTTTAATCGTTAACGTAGGGAGTGGTCCACTTTCGAATATCTAGTTTGAAAGGTGAGTTGTTTTGTCGTGAAAATTTAAATGTGAAAATTATAAGTAATTTAATTCAATAGCCCGTTTTTTGAGCACTTCAAAATTTGGTTCCCAACTGCAATATTTTAACCAGTCTATTTTATCTACAACTTCGGCTTGCATTACTTCAAGTGAAAGAAGCTTGCGACCATAATTTCCATTGCGAACACTTTTTTCAAGAGCGTGACCTGTATATTGTGAGCCAGCTTTATCACCTATACTTGCCTGATTCATCAAGTCCGTAATTGTGTGTCTAAAACTATGGAAAACCTTTAAATTATCATCAATACCGATTTTATTTTTGAAACATGTAAAAAACTTGCTAGCTTTCGCTCCAGGGCCATTCTGTTGGCTAATCGATATATCAAAAAGCAATTCTTTTTTGACCTTACGACGACATTCCACATAATCAAGAAAACCAAGTTTGATTAAATCTGTATGCACGGGAATAATGCGATCTGAAGCGTCAGTTTTAGTGCCAGCAAGCCGCATCACTTGTAATGATGATTTTTCAAATATATGCTCTGTACGCATACCTGCAATTTCACCAATTCGTCCGCCTGTGTACAGTCCAAGTATTACAACCCAGAACTCCATAGGGTTTTCTGCTATTGCTGGTAAGTTATCAAAAATATTTTTCAGGTCAGCTTGGCTAAAGTATTCATAATTTTCGCCCTTGGCCTCAATTGCAAAAGTAAGTTTAGCTGGTGCATAGTTACGTTTTCGATCTGCTGCCCACGCAACAAAGCTTCTTATGAAAGACAAATCGCGCTTAGCTGTAGTACGCGATACTGTTTTTAACCGTGCCTCTAGCCAAACGTCCTCAATAATATAATCATCCAATTCGGACATATTGAAATATTCACCTAATAACAACTTCAAATTATTAAGGACACTTAAAGCCATTCGCTTAGACTTTTCTTTTTGGTCACTTTGAAATAGAGCTGGGGTGTATTCTGAAATAGCTTTTGCTAATGAGAGAGTAGGGGTATGTACTTCAACAGGCTCATTTTGTGGGTGTTGCTGGCTTATTAACGAGATTTGTTCCAGTGCCGCCTCAAGTGCAATTTGAGCGCTCTTACGATCTGCATCATTATCTTCTGTAGTGAGCTCAACATTGATACCATCAGTTTTTAATGTCCAGCCTTTTATTTTTGTTGGGTCAATTTTCATGCTGGTGATTTTAGCACCAATTTTATAAGCCGCAATGGAAGCTGTGATAGGGTCGCGTGTACCTAATGACCATCGTCTATCGATACCGTGTTGTTGAATGCGGAAATAATATATACCGTGCCTAGATTTTATTAGGCGTGAATAAAGCTTCATTTGTGCATCAGTGACACCGAGAAGTGACACTACATGAAGAATATAATGAGATTTTAGCTTAAAGCCATCTTAAAGCCATTAAGATCAATAACTTAAGATAAATATGGCGTCCCCACGGGGATTCGAACCCCGGTCGCCTCCGTGAAAGGGAGGTGTCCTAGGCCTCTAGACGATGGGGACCTTGGAATTTAAACCGATACTGCTTGTTGCATAAAACAGGCTGCATTTTACACTATTTACTGCTTTTTCTAAAATGAAATTGCCAATTAAAACCATCAATTTGGTGGAGGTAAGCGGGATCGAACCGCTGACCTCTTGCATGCCATGCAAGCGCTCTCCCAGCTGAGCTATACCCCCGCGTACTTCAAATATCACTGCAATTTTGCGGTTCTTAAATTGGCAACAATTCGAGAAGGCGCAATATTAAAGACGGCGCAGCCAATTGTCAATTGGTTTTTAAGCTAAATAACCTTTAGCCGCGCGTGTTGCTTTGCGATTCAAATTGTAATAAATCCACTTTTGGTTGTGGTTGCCAACCGGGTTTGCGGTGTTCAGCAATTACGCTAGTGAAAATGCCACCCCGCACAAAGAACTTAGCGGTGACGCGCATAAATTTAGGTTGGGTGGCGGCTACCAAGTCATCTAGTATGCTGTTGGTTACGGCTTCATGAAAGCAACCTTCGTCACGAAAGCTCCACATATATAGTTTAAGGCTTTTCAACTCCACGCATAATTGGTCGGGAATGTAGTCCAAGTAAATCACGGCAAAATCTGGTTGGCCGGTTTTGGGGCACAAGCAAGTAAATTCGGGGATTTCCATGTGGATATGAAAATCGCGGTTAGGGTTAGGGTTGGCAAACGTTTCCAATTGCTTAGTGGCTTGTGCAGTGGGCTTCGCGCCTAAAGATTCTGTATTCATGGTAAGAAATGCGGTTTTTGGCTTAAAAAAACGTTATTATAACGCTTAAAATTAAATCTAATTCGACTCATTCAATTTGCGCTTAACTCACTTAAAACTCGCTGGTTTCAAATCGTTTGTCGACCCCACCACTATTCACTTGCACGGGCAGCGTGTGGGTGTGGTTGGGCCTAATGGTTGCGGCAAATCTAATGTCATGGAATCGGTACGTTGGGTGTTAGGCGAGTCCTCTGCCAAAGAAATGCGCGCAGATGCCATGGATGCCGTCATTTTTAATGGTTCTTCGAATCGAAAACCCATATCTCGCGCTTCAGTCGAGCTAATTTTTGATAACAGTTTAGGTGGCGCGGCGGGGGAGTGGAGCCAATACGCTGAAATTAGCGTGAAACGGGTGATTGAGCGCGAAAAGGGCTCTAGCTATTACATTAACAACACTTCAGTACGCCGCCGCGATGTGGCGGATTTGTTTCTTGGCACCGGTTTGGGCGGCAGGGCCTATGCAATTATTGGCCAGAACACGATTTCTCGTATTGTGGAAGCAAAGCCCGAAGAACTGCGCGTGTTTTTGGAAGAAGCCGCGGGCATCAGCAAGTATAAAGAACGCCGCCGTGAAACCGAACTGCGATTGCGCGACACACGTGAGAATCTGACCAGAGTTGAAGATATTTGCCGCGAGCTGCAAAAACAGATCACAAAATTGGAATCGCAAGCCGTAGTCACCCAGCAATACCATGCGCTACAAGCGGCATATAAGCTGGCTGATGGTCAGCTGTGGTTACTCAAAAAACGCGATGCAAGCCGAGATTGGGAACGCAGTAAGTTAACGGTAGAAAAGTTGGTGAATGCGCTAGAAGCGCAAATGGCTGAGTTGCGTAAAAGCGAAAAAGAGTTAGAACAAAGCCGTCAAGCGCACTATGCTGCCAGCGAGGGTATTAACACCGCACAAGCAGTCTATTACGAAGCTAATGCTGAGGTTTCTAATCTTGAAAACCAGGTAAAGCAAAACAGTGAAGCACGTGAGCGTATGACACAACAGCTGGCGCAGCTTACACAATCGTTAGAACGCAACACCAACACCAGTGCGGCATTGCAGCGCGACTTACTGCAAAAACAAACAGATCTTGAAGTGATTACTAAGCAAGAGACAGAGTCACTACTAGCTTTAAATGCACTGAAACAAACACTGCCTGAGAAAGAGGCTGCCCTCAAAACAGCAACTGAGTCAGCCCAAAAAAGCCAACAGGCACTCAGCGAGGCTACGCAACGTATTCAAATCGAAAATAGTAATATTAACCACCTCACTCAAAATATCGCTGAAAATAACCAACGAATTCAACGCTTTGAAGGTGATTTATCACGTTTAGTAGTGCCTGGTGTCACGCAGCTAAAAGATAAAGAGGCTGTGTATCAGCAAGCTCAACAAGCGATAGTAGGTATAGAGCAAACTGTGCAAAAACTGCGCGAAGATGAAGCCGCATTACAACTTGAAATCAACCAGTTACGCGATCAGCAAAACCAAGCGCAGCGTGCAAGTAATCAAGTAGAAGCTGAAATAAACTCACTGCAGAAGATGCAGCAATCGCTCAATAATGAAAACAAATTAGGCGATTGGTTAAGCAGCAAAGGGTTAAAAAATAACGCACGACTTTGGCAAAAAATAAAAATTGATGCCGCATGGAGTGTTGCACTGGAAGCTGTACTGGGAGCAAAGTTAAATGCGCTTATTTCAGACAGTAAAGTATTGGACACGCGCCCGCCAGCCTCTCTGGTATTGGGTTACAGAGCAGGTAGTGATAAAAACTCGGTAGGCACTCATAGTAAGCTTACGCCTTTGCTAGGCATGGTTAAAGAGTGTGACGACGAAGTGCAGCCTATATTAGCTGATTGGTTGCAAGGCGTGTGGGTATTGGCTAATGATGATAATGTTGAAAAGGCCATTGAAAATTTAAACGCAGGCGAAATTGTGGTGAATCAGCAAGGCGATATATTTGGCCGTTATAGTGTGACCTATCATGGTGAAAATTCAAGCTTGCACGGGGTGTTGGAGCGTCAAACACAACTAGAGGCATTGCTTAAAAATCAACCTTATTTACAAGAAAAACTATTAGTTCTGACACAGCAACTTACCGATGCAGAAGCCAACATGCAGGCGGCGCGCCAACAACAGCTATTTGAAAATAACCAGCTTAAATCAGCTACCAATGCCTTACATCAAGCACAGTTGGCGCTGTCAGGCTTACAACAAGCGCAACGCGTAGCAACAGAGCGTGAGAAAAACATACAAAGTGATATTGCAGCGACTCAGGCGCGGCTTGCGCAGTTAAC
>JAKFEP010000027.1:0-2711 GCA_036675645.1 Methylotenera sp.
AGATAGTTCCAGCCATGTTGTATTGACTCAATTAAACCATGCGCAGGAAAGCGACCAGAGAACAAATAATAGGTCTGTGTTGAAACGACAAACGCGATAAATGTTGCGCTTAAGCTCACCAGCACAAAAGGCAATGTGGCAAATGGATTTCTTTGTTTTGCCAGCCACTGGCCACCGAACCAAAGCGCTGCGTAACTGGGAATTAAGCCCCAATAACCATTTGTCAGGCAAAAGCCTTGTACCGGGTCAAGTGCGGCAGCACCAAAATCGATAAACGTGGCTAAACCAAAAAATGCCGCAAACCAAGCCCAGCGCTTAAGCAGCAATCCGCCGAGTAAAAATAATGCCAAACTGGCATCGGGCAAAGATACATGCGTAAGTACATGGCTGCCGCGGGTAAGTAGCATGGCAAATGCAATTGCAACGGCAATTAGCAGTGGTTTTTTGTAAGAGGATAGAGCGCTTATATTCATTTTAATTTTCCCGCAGAGTGATGCTTAATTATACATTTAAAATACAACTGAAATTACTGGCTGGTAGCTTTCAATTAACTACCAGCCAAATTTAACTATTTTGGTGCCCAACGTAAGTTTACAAACAAATTTGACCCCGGTGTGTTGTAAACGAAGCCAGACGTATTCGGGTTGCCATCGAATGCCAAGGCGTAACTTTTATCAAACACATTATTAAGCCTGGCTTGCACTTTCCAATCGGAGTTGATTTGATAATCGGTAGTGAGATTAAACAAGGCATAACCAGCAATCGGTTGTAGGTTTGCGCTGTCGTTATAGCGTTTAGAGCTGGCAACTGTCTCTGCGCCAAACCGCAAGTCACCAACTGTGTAACTTAAGCTAGCTTTGGCGTGACGATTGGCACGACGTACCAGTAAATTGTCAGTAGCTTCATCACGCGGCGACTGAATATCCACACTGCCTTGTAGTTGCCAGTTGTTCCAGCCTTGCGATGCTGCAAAAGTAACGCCTTGAATTTTTACATTATTCGCATTAAAAGGCACAAAGTTAGAATCAAGCGCAATGAGATTACGTATTTTATTTTCAAAAACTGTCACAGATGCAGTGCTGCTGCCCTCTTGATAACGCAAACTTGCATCGATGTTATCAGATTCTTCAGGAACCAAATTAGGGTTGCTGGTTGCAAACCCAAATGAATCAGGGAAGTATAAATCATTAAAACTAGGCGCTTTAAATGCGCTGCCATAGCTGGCTGTGGCACGCCAGCTATCGTTAAACTGATAACCATAGGCGACGCCACCAGTATCGTTATTGCCAAATTGACTGTTGTGATCACTGCGATAATTTAGCTGTAAAGTATGATTGCCTAGGTTGGCTAAGTAACCTCCAAAATAGCCATCATTGTTCCGACTTTTTCTATTAAAGTCGGCAGTGGAATTTACGCGTTCTTCCAATCTATCGTAAGCCAACGTTAATGTACCAACAGGCAAGGTAATATCATTTTGCCAAGAGTATTGGCGTTGTTTTGTCCTAAATAAACTGCGCCCGAAACTTTGAAAGCTGACGGATTCATCCATGCCTTCACCTAGGCGCAGTATAGATTGCCAGTTAGGTAAAAATTTATTTTTGCTGGTAACTGCATAGCTCAATTGTGAAATATCCGCATTATCTGAAAAATTGATGGTGGCTGGCGGATTAAATAGGTTAAAGCGACTATCAAACTTGGTATGGCCTTCACTACTTAAAAATTGAAAGCCAAGCTCATGGCCTTCAACAATTTGATGCGAGGCAGAACCTGTAAATGATAAATTGCGATAGCCATCATCATCGTCTAAATTGGGGTTGTTGGTTTTAAGCGCAGAAAAGCCGTCGGTATCTTTGCTTGATACGCCCAAGGCAAAGCTGGTGTCGCCGATTGCACCATGCATGCCAGCTTCTGCAGTTTTGGTGTTATACGTACCATAACCGATACCAGCATAAAATTTGGGAGCGCCACTCCCTTTTTTGGTAAAAATTTGAATGACGCCACCAATAGCATCTTGTCCATACAAGCTAGTTGCTGGCCCGCGCACAATTTCAATTTTATCAATCAACGCTACAGGAATGTTCTCAAACGTGGTAGTGCCCAGCGTGGCGGAGTTCACTCTAACGCCATCAATCAACACCAGCACATGGTTACTGCTAGTGCCGCGCATAAAGATGCCAGATGCTTTGCCTTCGCCGCCCGTATTGGTGATTTCGATGCCAGGCTGTGTTTGTAAAATTTCAACTAAAGTCGATTGTCCAGCGCGTTCGATTTGCTCACGGTCAATCACGGATACATCGCGCAGCGTGGTGCTTAAAGGCTCTTCAAATCTTGATGCAGTTACAACAACTTCATCTAAATTAATATTTTCGACGGCGAAAGATGGTGATGTGAAAACCAGCCCAACTAGGCTGGCAATGGTAGATTTTTTCATTATATTTCCCTAAATTACATGCGTCCCCGCATGCAGATTCTTAAAAAACTAGGGAATAAAGAAGGGTAAAACCGACAAAAATTGCGCCCAAAAATCAAGGGGGCAGCAGCTTTTGGCACCGTCACCCCGCGGTATTTCCTAGCGCGCCTTAACTTTAAGGCTTAAGTTGCAAGGCCGGTCTCCGGGCTTGTGAGCTTTAGTTTTGCGCCTTCCCAAGCTTTTAATGCTCAGTGGCTTTTGCAAAACTTTTATGAACAAATCACGACTCACTTACCGTTGC
>JAKFEP010000102.1:0-2697 GCA_036675645.1 Methylotenera sp.
AGAAGCCGACCCGACTTTTGA
The DNA here is from genome assembly GCA_036675645.1 of Methylotenera sp. GTDB lineage: Bacteria > Pseudomonadota > Gammaproteobacteria > Burkholderiales > Methylophilaceae > Methylotenera_A. The sequence goes on from JAKFEP010000102.1 coordinate 22, forward strand.
CGTGGAAGGGATTGATGCGGCACACAAGCTCACCATCATGTCTGCGATTGCGTTTGGTATGCCGATGAAATTCGAGCAAGCCTACACTGAAGGTATTACCAAGCTGCAACAAGCTGATATCCAATACGCAGAAGAGTTGGGTTATCGCATTAAATTGCTGGGCATTGCGAAACGCACAGATAGGGGAGTTGAGTTACGCGTGCATCCTACACTTATCCCAGAAAAACGCTTAGTGGCCAACGTAAATGGCGCCATGAACGCTGTAGTGGTGAAAGGCGATGCAGTTGGGCCGACGCTTTATTACGGCGCAGGCGCAGGCGCAGAACCTACAGCCAGTGCAGTGGTGGCGGATTTGATGGATGTGGCGCGCTTGCAAAATGCCAGTGCCGAACAGCGTGTACCTTACTTGGCTTTCCAACCCAACAGCGTAGCCGACTTACCCGTGTTAAACATTTCAGAAGTACAAAGCGCATATTACTTACGTTTGCGCGCCAGCGATAAGCCTGGAGTGTTGGCAGGAGTTACTAAAATACTGGCCGATCAAAATATATCGATCGATGCCATGTTACAAAAAGAGCCAGATGACAACGAGACAGAAGCGGATATTGTGATTCTGACGCATATTACCCAGGAAAAAAATATGGATGCTGGCATTGCCGCTATTGAAGCATTACCTGCGATTGTTGGTAAACTAGTCAAAATCCGTATGGAAGAGCTTAGCAAATAGCATCAATCTACGTGGGTAATCGCCTGCACTTGGTTTAAGCTGTTGTATTCATGTGAATTGCGTTGTAAAAATGTCACACTTGCAAAAAATATAATCAATTAGATCGTCTATTAAGCTCAATTTGTAATTTTGTAGAATAGAATTTCTACCAGTAACGCTTACTTCGTTTTTTTGCCAGTTAAGAATGTGCTGTAATAATCATAAGGGTATGTAATGAAACGTTTATCTTTGCTTTTAGTGGTTGGCTTTTTTTCTGGTAATGTTGTGGCAGCAGAAAATGGTTGGACTGGGTTTTACCTAGGCGGTAATCTTGGTTATGCCAGTGCAGTGTCTGATTCGAATATAAAGTCTTTGGGAGGAGACTGGCTGATTGAGTCTCAAGATTTTAGAGATTTTATTACCAGTAACGCTTCAGCGAATCAGGACCCTGGTGGTGTGAGCTTTGGTTTTCAGGCGGGATATGACCACCAGTTTGATAATAAATTTGTATTAGGTTTTGAAGTAGATTACAACGAGTTAGATATGGAGGAAAGTCGTCAAACGCCATTCCTTACTTTTGTTGGCGGTCCTGCAGCTTTTGCATTTAGCAATAAAGTTGAGGTAAAGCATACGTTATCATTACGCCCGAAGCTAGGCTATGCTATTGATAAGACCTTGTATTATGCCACAGCTGGTTTTGCTTGGACCTCAGCAGAGTTTAGTTCGACTATACAAAGCGAATTTAACTACAGCAAAGTGGGTAAAAGTTCCAAGACGCTGACTAGTGCAATTTGGGGTATTGGCATAGAGCATCAATTTTTTGATAACATCAGTGCGAAATTAGAGTACCTAAAAATTAATGGTAATGACACAAGTTTTACAACCAGAGACATGCCTGGCAGCGCTCCTGTAGGGTACAGTGAAAGGTATAATGTTGATTTAGATTACGATGTTGTTCGCGTCGGTCTTAATTATCGGTTTTAAAGTGTTTTAGAGCTTGGTTTTACGAAAACGTAAACTGTTATCTGCACGCCAAGTTAATTTTAGTCCTTGTTTACTCTGTTGTTGTCAGTGTTTTAAAAGCACTAAACCATTTATAATATGATTTTAATTGCAGTATTAACGTCATATTCTTCATGAAATATATTTCAACTCGGGGTTTATCCCCCGCACTAAGTTTTAGCGATATTTTGCTGGGTGGTTTGGCGCCAGATGGTGGCTTGTACTTGCCAGAAAACTATCCACAATTCAGCGACGCTGATTTAAGCACAATGCGCGGTTTAAATTATCGTGACTTGGCATTTTATATTTTAAGCAGATTAATTGACGACATTCCTGCGGCGGATTTAAAAAGTATTATTGATAAAACGTATCGTCCCGATGTGTATAGCTATACCCGCGCAGGCCAAAGCGCAGAAGACATCACGCCAACACTTAAACTAGAACATAACCTGTATTTGTTAAGCCTTTCTAATGGGCCAACGTTGGCGTTTAAAGACATGGCGATGCAGTTGCTAGGTAATTTATTTGAGTACGTGCTTAAAAAACGCAATGAAACCACCAATATCTTAGGGGCTACTTCTGGCGATACGGGCTCAGCTGCCGAATACGCCCTGCGTGGTAAACAGGGTGTGCGTGTATTTATGTTGTCGCCTTACCAAAAAATGAGCCGCTTTCAAACAGCGCAGATGTTTAGCTTGCAAGATGACAATATTTTTAATATTGCGGTAAAAGGCGTGTTTGATGATGCGCAAGATATGGTGAAAGCAGTGAGTAATGACTCACTTTTTAAAGCTAAGTACAAGATAGGTGCGGTTAACTCCATTAACTGGGGACGTATCGTAGCGCAGGTGGTGTATTACTTTAAGGGTTATTTTGCGGTCACTGAAAATAATAACCAGAAGGTGGATTTTGCAGTACCTAGTGGTAATTTTGGTAACGTATGCGCAGGCCATATCGCGCGCATGATG
>JAKFEP010000109.1:0-2685 GCA_036675645.1 Methylotenera sp.
ATTGGCGCCCTCGACACGAATCGAACGTGTGACCCTCCCCTTAGGAGGGGGATGCTCTATCCACTGAGCTACGAGGGCGTTATTTGTGAGCCGCTATTTTCGCATAATTATTCGATTGATTTTAAGCTTTAAAAACTATTTAATAATCACATACACTAAAAGCATAAATACTATGCTCATGAAAATTATCTTTTACGGCGCCATTTTAATGATTGCTTTTCTAGGCTATCGCAGTTATAGCGCTGCACACACTCCAAAAACTGGCACAAAAGCGCCGGACTTTAGTTTGCCCAATGCCAAAGGTGAAATGGTTAGCCTGGCGCATTTGCAAGGCAATTGGGTCGTGCTGTATTTTTACCCAAAAGATGACACGCCCGGTTGCACTAAAGAGGCTTGCAGCTTCAGAGATGATATGCACAAGCTAGAAAAGTTAAATGCAAAAGTGATTGGCGTGAGCGTAGACGATGGCAAAAGTCATGCGGACTTCGCAAAAAAATACAGCTTACCTTTTCCACTATTGAGCGATGTGGACGGCTTAGTCGCTAAAAAATATGGTGCACTGACCAATTTAGGCGTGACTAAAATTGCCAAGCGTTACACCTTTTTAATTGATCCTGATGGTGTGTTGAGAAAAACCTATTTAAGCGTAGATACTTCGAAACACTCACAGCAGATTATTGATGACTTGGTAGTGTTAACTGAAACCAAAGCTAGCTAGTATTCGTATATTACTTTTAGTTTAGGAAATCTTCATGAGAAACTTATTAATCATACTAACATTGGCGGTTTTCGCAGGCTGTGCCAGTCAAACACAGCTGGCCAAAATTGATACGCACGAATGGACTGAGCTAAAATGCAGCGGCTTTTTAACTTGGAACGAGTGCAGGCAAGAAGCGCGCGCGATATGTCCAAACGGTTTTTATACGGCAGATTACTTAGAGAATTACACCATACAGCGCCGTGAAGTGAGTGTTGCCTGCAAAGGGTGATGAGGCGCGATTAAAGAATCAATGCCCTGTAATTAACATGGATATTGCATTGCAGAGTACGTCTAATAAAAATTCGAGATAACTAAGATGAGATGTATTAGCTGGTGCCCGGGGCCGGAATCGAACCGGCACGACCGTAAAGTCGAGAGATTTTAAGTCTCTTGTGTCTACCAATTTCACCACCCGGGCCGAGTGATTACTGCAGAACTTTCAACGGTGCGTATTCTAACACTGTTGCGGGCATTTTGAATGCTTGCCATTAAAAATTTTACACAAAACTGTTAAGAAATGAACGTTTAAAACCTTTTAATCAGCTACAAAAAAGCACATTGTTTCAACAATGTGCTTTTAATTTAAACGATGAACTTGCCAGTTACTTACTAGTTAATTCACGCACAATCTGCCATTGACTTACACCAGCGGCATTGGTCTTCTCAAAATCCAGCGTTTTGTGCACGTTGTCAGCATAGCCTTTAGTTGCGATGCGCTTAGCATTACACACTTGGCAACCTAAATCATCTTTAGCTTTTTGCAACTTGTAAGTGGTCACGCTATAGTCTTGGTCGAACTCTACTTTGGCCTTATCGCCGTCGCAGGTCACTTGTACATTGCTGAGTTCAAGATTGATTTTTCCGCTGGTTGCCAGACGGTTTTTACGTTGTTCTTGCCAAGCTTCTTTAGTTAAAGGTGGCTCGGGGCTAAATTTATCCGCGTAAAACTTCATGTAGTTGTTGTAATCTTTATGACGCCACGCACTTGCCCAATCATTAACACGTGCTGTCACCACCTCTACACTGCATGTCCCTGCAGGCTTAACCACGGGTTTTGGCATTGCACGGTCACTTACAGCTAATGGCTTCGCATCTGCCAATAATGCCGCTTTATCAATATGAAGTTGCTCTGGCGCTACCGCTTGGCAAACGTTGGCTGCATCCATATAAGCTGCACGATTAACTTCTGGTAAGCCTTGGCGTTGGCTACCCAGCTTATTCAATAATTCACCTTGGGAGGCATACAGTTCCGCATAAGCTGTTTGTATATCGTAATCGGTGTTAGTAAAAGCACGTCTGGCTTGAAAGTACTCATTTTCAGTATCGAGCAAATCTAGCAGCGTGCGCTGACCAATATCAAATTGCTTGCGATAGGCCTCGCGCGCACTTTCAATGGATTTTTGATGGGTATCACGATACGTAAGCTGTTCTTTCAATTGGATAATATCGTTATATGCAATCGTCACTAATTGACGCGTGTCAATACAAGCTTTATCACGCGCGTCGTTTGCAGCGTTTAACTTCTCAATAGTTTGACTCACAGCAGCTTTATCAGAGAAACCATTAAATAAGTTAAAGTTCATGGTCAGTTCCAGCACATCAGCCGCACTGCTGCTGTTGCGACCATCACTGCTGGTACCCAGATTTTTACGTGCTTGCAAATCTAGGCGCGGTAAGTATCTCGCCTCTTTGGTTTTAACTTCGTCTTTAGTGGCTTGAATATCTTCGCTAGTGGCTAAAATACTTGGGTTTTGTAAATAAGCCAAGCGCAGAGCATCCACCGCAGTAGCCTCTACACCAGCTTTATAAAAGTCTGGTTGCTCTAAAGTGCTTGGTGGCAGTTCGCCCAGTAAACGCTGAATGCGCGCTGTTACGTCATGAAGATTCGTCGCTTCTGTCAACAAATTAGCTTCCGCTAAAGCTAA
>JAKFEP010000089.1:0-2668 GCA_036675645.1 Methylotenera sp.
GTTACAGCATTTGCAACAACGCTTCGGCGCTGAAACATTTTTACAACAACACACCGTTGATGGTATCCTCACTTTGTGGCTCCCCAAAGAAAAATTGCTGGCTATTATACAACACCTCAAATCAGGCATCGATGAGCCATTTGTTATGCTCTATGATTTATGCGGCATCGATGAACGTGACAGGGCGAAGAAAGAAGAAACACCTGCCTCAGATTTTACAATAGTCTATCACCTGTTTTCTTTTACACGCAATCATTTTATTCGCTTAAAATGTGCACTGCAGGGTGAATACCCATCCCTGCCATCTGTTACTTCTATTTTTATAAATGCCAACTGGTACGAACGTGAAGTATATGATATGTTTGGTATCCGCTTCAGCGGTCATCCACATCTGCAACGTATCCTGATGCCACACACCTGGCAGGGCCATCCACTTCGCAAAGAACATCCTGCAAGGGCCACGGAGATGGGACCTTTTCAATTGTGGGATGAAAAACAAGATATTGAACAGGAGGCATTGCGATTTAAACCCGAAGAATGGGGCATGAAACAAGAGAGTGAAGATGCTGATTTTATGTTTTTGAATATTGGTCCGCAGCATCCTGGCACACATGGTGTACTTCGTATCATACTTCAACTGGATGGAGAAGATATTGTAGATGCCGTGCCGGAGATCGGTTTTCATCACCGCGGTGCAGAAAAGATGGGAGAACGGCAAAGCTGGCATACTTATATTCCTTACACAGATCGTGTGGATTATTTAGGTGGAGTAATGAACAATCTTGCTTACCTGTTAGCTGTAGAAAAATTAGCTGGTATTGAAGTACCCGACCGTGTGAAAGTGATAAGAGTGATGCTGTGTGAATTATTCCGCATCAACAGTCACCTGGTTTGGTTTGGCACATTTGCACAGGACCTGGGTCAGTTGTCCCCGGTGTTTTACATGTTTACCGACCGGGAAAAAATATTCGATATCATTGAAGCTATCTGTGGCGGACGCATGCATCCCAACTGGTTTCGCATTGGAGGTGTAGCGCAGGATCTGCCAAAAGGCTGGGATCAGCTGGTCCGGGATTTTGTAAATTATTTTCCCAAACAACTTCGCGAGTATAATAATATGGTTATTCGTAACAGCCTGTTCAAAGCCCGTACAAAGGGTATTGGCATTTATACCCTGGAGGAAGCATTTGAATGGGGCGTGACTGGTCCCGGTCTGCGGGCCTGCGGATTTGAATGGGATTTTCGCAAAAAGCAACCCTACTCCGGTTATGAAATGTTTGACTTCGATATTCCTGTTGCACAAAATGGCGATTGTTTCGATCGTTCCCTGGTGCGGGTAGAAGAAATGTGGCAAAGCCTTCGGATTGTAGAGCAATGTCTCAACAATATGCCGGAGGGAAATTATAAAGCCGATCATCCGCTTACTACGCCACCTATTAAAAAACATACGATGCAGGATATTGAAACTCTGATCACCCATTTTCTGAACGTGAGTTGGGGACCAGTAATACCTGCGGGTGAAGCGATGAGTTGTATCGAAGCTACCAAAGGAGCCAACAGTTATTACCTGATAAGCGATGGAAATACGACAGCATACCGGGTTCGCATCCGTGCCCCGTCGTTTCCCCACATGCAGATGGTGCCGTATATCAGCAAGGGATACACGGTAGCTGATCTGCTGGCGATATTGGGAAGTGTGGATTATGTATTGGCGGATATTGACAGGTAGAGAATGTGAAAATATGCAAATGTGAAAATGTGAAAATTTTGGAATTTGCGAATTTGAGGAACCATCCCCTCCCCGGAGGGGCGAATTTAGGAGGCTATAAAATTTAAACGACCGGGGTGGGTATTAATAATTGAGTGATAAATATTTTTACCCGGCTATAGTACTACTATGAAGCTTCTGTTGCGACGCTCCGTTCAGGGTTCTGTTCGCTATTCAGCAATAGCGTAGCAGTTTACCCAGAGCGAAGCGAAGGGGCGCACTTTTGTACGACAACAATTCTACTGAGCAATGATGAATAGTAATTATTAAACCGGTATGTCAGACCAAAAGCAAAATAGTAATTCAACAGACTTCACCTCTTACCAGGGAGAAGGAACAAGTGTGACGCTTTCAGAACAAGAGTTGAAAGCTATCAATCACGAGATACAACTGGTGCCCTATAAAAAAGCAGCCGTCATTGAAGCATTGAAGATTATTCAGCAACATCGCCGCTGGATCAGTGATGAAAGTGTAGAAGCGATTGCCGGTCACCTGGAGATGAGCCCGGCAGAAGTAGATAGCGTCGCCACATTTTATAATCTCATTTTTCGTAAGCCGGTGGGCCGCCATGTGATTTTGTTATGCGATAGTATTTCATGTTATGTAATGGGTTATAAAAAATTGCAGGAAGCATTGCAGCAGAAATTGAAAATAAAGTTTGGAGAAACAACGATAGATCAGCGGTTCACTCTGTTGCCCAACTGCTGTCTTGGTTGTTGCGATCGTGCCCCAGCCTTGATGATTGATGAAGACTTGCACCAGGATGTGACAGTAGAGATGCTGGATGAAATTTTGAAGAGCTATGAATGATGCATAGATATGGAAATGAGCAAATGGCTAATGTGTAAATATGCAAATGGAAGAAATCTTATATAGAGGGTTCATCCCCTCCCTGGAGGG
>JAKFEP010000196.1:0-17386 GCA_036675645.1 Methylotenera sp.
CAGCGATGGCGACACCAGCGCTAACAATACAAACACTTGGCTGAGCGGCTTGGCGTTAAATGATGAGCCCACAGAACATGATGCAATGCTGTGGGTAAATAGCTTTAGTCCAGAAAAGGCACCTCCAGAAACAGATAAGCCATTGATTGTGATTGGTAATTCCAACACCAAATGCCAAGCAGACGTATTTATTCCCATTGCCACGCCTGGCTTAGATTGCAGCGGCACCTTATTCAGGGTGGATTCATCGGTGGTTTTGCCGCTAAAAAAAGTGCGTGAGGATAACTTACCAACATTGGCTGAAGTGCTCTGCCAACTTGAAGAGCGGCTCAAATGATTACCTTATTAAAAAATGGTAAATTGTACGATCCTGCGCACAGTAAAAATGGCGTAGTAGAGGATATTTACATCCGTGATGGGCGTATTACCTCTAAACCCAGCCAAACTGAAAAAATTAATCAAACCTATGATTTAACTGGAAAAATTGTGATGGCTGGCGCGATTGATATGCATAGCCATATTGGCGGTGGCAAAGTGAATATTGCGCGCATGATGTTGCCAGAGTTTCAAGAAACTAAAAATTACAGTGAACCCGAAGCCCATATTTGCACGCCGAATTGCAGCCATATGGCCACACCTAATACTAGCGATACTGGGTTTAGATACATTGAAATGGGTTACACCGCCGCATTTGAACCTGCCATTTTGCCGATTAACGCGCGCCAAGCCCATCTGGAGATGGCTGACACGCCGATGATAGACAAAGGCGGCTATGCCATGCTGGGCAATGATGATTACTTTTTACGATTACTGAGTCAAAAAGCAGACCAAAAAGTAATCAATAACTACGTCGCATGGACGCTACACGCGACCCAAGCCATCGGCATTAAAGTAGTGAACCCAGGTGGTATTTCAGCGTTTAAGTTTAACCAGCGCAGGTTAGATTTGGATGAACATAATGTGCATTATCAGGTCACGCCACGCGATATTTTAAAAAGTCTAAGTCGCGCGGTACATGACTTAGGCATCGCCAAGCCGCTGCACGTGCATTGCAACAACTTGGGCGCCGCGGGCAACTTTCAAACCACGCTCGACACCATGGGCGCCTCAGATGGCGTGCCGATGCACCTAACGCATATCCAGTTCCACAGCTACGGCACAGAAGGTGATAAGAAATTTTCATCTGCTGCTGCGCAAATCTCAGAGGCGCTGAATAAAAACCAGCACATTACTGCGGATGTGGGGCAAATCCTGTTCGGTCAAACGGTGACCGCATCGGGTGACAGCATGATGCAGCACTTAAATGCAAAGCATGCCAACCCCAAAAAATCGGTAATTATGGATATTGAATGTGATGGGGGTTGTGGTGTGGTGCCATTTAAATATCGCGACCAAAACTACGTCAACGCGCTGCAGTGGGCGATTGGCTTAGAGATTTTTCTGACCGTTGAAGATCCATGGCGTATTTTCTTGACTACAGACCACCCCAATGGCGCGCCATTTACTAGTTATCCGCACTTGATTCGTTTGTTGATGGATAAGAGCTTTAGAAATGAAGCCTTCCTAAAATTAAACCTAGACGCGCAAGCCATGAGCAATCTTACCTCTTTGAATCGCGAGTATAGCTTGTATGAAATTGCCATCATGACACGCGCAGGTGCAGCCAAATTAATCGGTTTATACGACCGTGGCCATTTAGGTGTTGGTGCAGCAGCGGATATTACAATTTACACTGACCAACCCGATCGCGAAGCCATGTTTGCCAAACCTGATTATGTATTTAAAGATGGTGAACTAGTGGTAAAGAATGGCAAGGTTGTGAAAGTGGTATGGGGTAAAACGCATACCGCAAAACCTGCGTTTGATTTGGGCGTTGAACAAGGTCTAAAAGCTTATTTTGACCAATACCATACGATTCAATTAGATAACTTCAAGATTTCTAATGATGAAATTGCTGAAGATGGTCGTGGACAAGTCATCAACCAGAGCAGCGTCATTACAAACAGCAAGGTCAAGTATGATTATTAACGGTATACAAATTGACGACACCTTCGCTGAAGCATTTAATATGCGGGGCACGCGCGTGATTATCACCGCGCAAAATCATAAGTGGGCATATCACGCTGCCAATGCTATGACAGGCTTTGCCACCAGCGTCATTGGCTGTGGTGTAGAAGCTGGGATTGAACGGGAGCTGTCTGCCGACGAAACACCCGATGGCAGACCTGGTATCAGTGTGCTGATGTTCGCCATGGGTAGCAAAGTGCTGATGCAGCAACTAGAAACTCGCATGGGGCAATGCATCCTCACCTGCCCGACTGCCGCCGCGTTTGCTGGCATACAGTCTGAAGACCAGATTAATTTGGGTAAGCATTTGCGCTATTTTGGCGATGGCTACCAGACATCTAAGCTGATAAATGGCCTACGTTACTGGCGTATTCCAGTGATGGATGGCGAGTTTTTAGTACAGGAAACAACAGGTATGGTGCGCGCCATTGGCGGCGGTAATTTTTTAATTCTCGCCACCAGCCAAGCCAGCGCGCTACATGCAGCAGAAACCGCCATTGAGGCCATGAAACAAGTGCAGAATGTGATTATGCCATTCCCTGGTGGCGTTGTGCGTAGCGGCTCCAAAGTGGGCAGTAAGTACCCGAGCATGTTTGCTTCCACAAATGATGCGTTTTGCCCCACACTCAAAGGTCTAGTTAATTCTGAGTTAAGCGACGATATTGAAAGCGTGATGGAAATTGTGATTGATGGACTGAGCTTTGATGACATTGCAAAATCCATGAAAGTCGGCATTGAAGCGATTTGTGCTTTAGGTGCAGCAAGTGGTGTGAAACGTATTTCTGCAGGCAATTATGGTGGCAAGCTGGGGCCACATCACTTTAAATTGCATGAGATTCTAGGTGAGAAATCAGCATGATGCCGCTCACTTTTACCTTTAAAAAAATCCCATCTTTTAAAGTAGATTGCCGCAAGCTAACGCCTGATAAATTAAAAAATTTAAACGCCAAACAAATACTAGAAATTACTTTAAATAATACATTTAAAGTTATTGATTTATTTGATATTAATGGTGATAATTTTGAACAAATTGTGTTTGAAAATAGTAACGCCCAGCTTGACCATATTGGGCACCAAATGTCGCGTGGCAGCATCACCATTGAAGGCGATTGTGGTGATTTTTTAGGGGCCAATATGCGCGGTGGTTCTATTATTTGTCATGGGAATGCTGGTGATAGAGTTGGCGACCAAATGCGCCGGGGTATGATTCTAATTGATGGTAATGCTGGCACTTATTGTGGCAGCCGCATGCTGGCAGGCACCATTGGCGTGTTTGGCAACGCTGGTAATTATGTTGGTTTTGGCATGAAGCGCGGCACGATTTTGCTGACCAAAACACCTACTCTGCATGCAACCATACAAGATTGTGGCACGCATACCTTGCCATTTTTAGCTTTGCTTTTTAAATCATTTCAGGCATTTTCTACCCCATTTAACCTAATTAAAAGTCTGCGCGTACAACGTTATGCTGGTGATTTAGCCTGCAACGGCAATGGTGAAATACTGATTTGCAATACAGACATTTCTGCTTAATTATGGTCGGTGTTAAAATATCGCTTTAGCGTTTTTCAAGTAATTATCATGAAGTTTTTAACCGCAGCCCTGTATAAATTTGTCGCCTTGCCTAATTACGCTGATCTCCAGCCCATTATCCATTCGGCCTGCGTATCACACAAAATAAAGGGTACCATTTTGTTAGCTGCTGAAGGCATTAATGGCACCATCGCCGGCTTGCCGGATAACATTCACCCTGTACTTGAATTTTTGCGCACTGATGCTGCATTTGAGGGCAAATTTTCCACTCTGGAACACAAAGAATCTTATGCCGACGAGCACCCGTTTTACCGGATGAAGGTGAAACTGAAAAAAGAAATCGTCACCATGGGCGTGCCCAGTGTAAACCCCAATAACACGGTGGGCACCTACGTAAAGCCCGAGGACTGGAACGCGCTGATTGCCGACCCGGATGTGATGGTGCTGGATACCCGCAACGATTATGAGGTGCACATAGGCACCTTTAAGGGCGCAGTTAACCCTGAAACCACTACATTTCGCGAGTTTCCCGAATACGTCGCGCATAACCTAGATAAAACCAAACACAAAAAGGTCGCCATGTTTTGCACTGGTGGCATCCGCTGTGAAAAAGCCAGTAGCTATATGCTAGAACAAGGTTTTGAAGAGGTATATCACTTGCAAGGCGGCATTTTAAAGTACTTAGAAACTGTGCCAGAAGAACAAAGCTTGTGGCAAGGTGAATGCTTTGTATTTGATCAGCGCGTCGCGGTAAAGCATGGGTTAGAAGTGGGCGAATTTGACCAATGCTACGCATGCCGAATGCCGCTTTCACCAAAAGAGCTGAAATCCCCGCTATACACTGCTGGTATTAGTTGCCCGCATTGCTATGACTCACTCACCGAAGAAAAGAAAAAAAGCCTCACAGAGCGCCAAAAACAGGTGATTTTGGCCAAACAACGCGGTGAATCCCACATCGGTGAAAAGCAAAAAAATTAACCAAGCCATATTCAAATTAATACCCTGCATTAAATCAATTTGGGGTAATTTCTAAACTAATCCATGCGTGCAAGGTCGCATAGAGCATGCGCTTAGCCAAACACCTGCTCATTCTTTTAGTTTGCAGTTTAATTATTAGCTGTAGCTTAGTAAAAACCACTTACAACAATGCGCCAGCATTAGTCATTTGGTGGCTGGACAATTACTTTAATTTCACCCCAGCACAAAATTTAGTCCTCAAACCGGCTTTAGAACGCCTGCATCATTGGCATCGCCAACACCAACTGCCCCACTATGTAACACTGTTGCAAGAAGCACAAACCAGCTTAGCAAGCGAATCATTAACCGCTGACGATGCTTGTAAGCAATTAAATACAATCAAGTTAAGCATGTACACGCTGCAAACTGAATCCATTCCGATTATTGTTGAAATGGCACCATTGCTCAGCGAGGCACAACTGACGCGCTTTCAGAAAAAGCTAGATGAGCGCAGTGAAAAATGGAAATCGGATTGGTGGCAAGAAACAAAAGAAGAGCAATTAGCCCTTAGGCTTGAAAAGACAGAAGACTTTGCCAAAAAAGTATATGGCGATTTAGACGAGGCACAACTCAACCTATTAAAACAACGCGTTGCACAAGCCAACATTAAACCTGAGATTCGCTATAAAGAAATATTGCGCCGCAACCAGGATGCCTATCAAATTGTAAGCGAGTTGAAAAATCAATCCTTGAGCCTCGACGAAAAGTCGCAACTGGTAAAAGCAGGCTTCGATCGCATCCGCAACAGCCCTAATCAAGCTTATCAAGCCCATGCTGACGCACAGACTCAGCATACCTGCCAAACCATTGCGGATTTGCATGCGAGCACCAGCGGACAACAGAAACTACACGCTAAAAACTGGCTAAACGATTACCTCGTACAGTTGGCTGCTTTGCAAGCAAAATAATTTACTCTAAAGCCATTAAAAACTGAAAGTTGCTTTTGTATGCATATGCGTGACAACGCACAGAACATTTTTTTAAAACTTTTAATAATTACCTTTCTCAAATAATTAAGAATGCCTTTTTCAATTTATTAGGAGCGCGCCATGCAACAGCGAGTTAACGATATATTTAATCACATTGTGAATAAAGGTCTGATCATCAGCAAATTTAGAGGGAATGATCAAGCAATGCGGATGATGATTCAGGCAGGATTGCCAAGATCTGTTATTACGAGAGTTTTATCAACATCGCAAAACATGAGAAGTTCTGACTGGCACTAATTACCTAGAATGTTGAATCAGGAAATTTTCTAACCTGAATCCCGTCGCTTAAGACACTAAAATGCAATCTATGCATGGTGTCGATTGTATATGTGTATACTGACTAAGATGTTATAACTCTGAGGGGGGATTAATTATGAAATTTTGCCTAAATTGTCAGAAAAGCGTTGAAAGCAAATCAGTCTATCACGGCAACATTTGGCTGGAGCTGAGTATCTGGGTCATCGCGCTACTCGCCAGCGTTTTTGCACAATTCTACGTAATCATTTTCTTTGCAGCCGCTTATAGCATCTATCGTCAACTGACCGTCAAAAGAGTGTGTGCAATTTGTGCGCAATCTCACCTAGTCAACGAAGATAATCCATCAGCTTTAAAAGCCGACAATACAAAAAATTGCCCATTCTGTGCTGAACCAATACAGCAAGAGGCGATAAAATGTAAACATTGCGGCGCGGATTTGCCTGTAGTCCCAAACGTCAGTTAATAATTCAATAGTCTCATATTGAGACTAAAGTGCAGCATTACATATATGCACTTTCTAGTTCTAGGGGCGCTAGATTTGCACGCGAGTACCAACGTACAGCTGAAACTAACGCTAAAAGCTGGCTAAATGATTACCTCCATACAATTGACTGCTTTGCAAGTAAAATAGGTTTAAGATAGTGCTTCTCACTCAGGAGAGCATCGTGTCATTTATCTTTTGGAATATCGCTTTAATTATCAAAGCTTGTTGGCTCTCAAGACAGTTTGCGAAAACGAGTAGATACTAAATTTTATGACACAAGAATCTATTAAACCACTAGTCCTACCCCGTAAAAAAATTGTAGGTGATGAAGCTTTTGAAGGCGACCGACTTACACGAAAGAAAACGGCAGATATTTTAACTAGCTACCTTGATCGACTTAAAGATGGGGCTGTGATAGGTATAGATGCCAAATGGGGAGAGGGAAAAACATGGTTTGGCCGTAATTGGGCGAAATATCTTCAGAACGAAACACATAAGCATAAAGTTGTATATATTGATGCTTTTGCACAGGACTATGTAGAAGATCCATTTTTACTGATTGCAGCTGAAATTGCCTCAACATTGGATGATGGCAAGGGAGCTGCAAAAAGCTTGCTAAAAAAAGCCGCGAAAGTAGTAAAGGCCATTATTCCAACAGGTTTTAAGGTTGCCATCAATGTTGCAGGTACTGTGGCGTTAGGCACTCCAAATCTGTCAGAGGGCATTAAAGATGCCATTAAGACAGGAGCTGAAGAAGCAACAGATGCTACAGGTAAATGGATAGAGGAAAAGCTTAAAAATCATGAGCAGGAAAAACAAACTCTAGAGAATTTTAGAATTGAGCTAACTAAGTTTGCGGCCCAACAAGACAAGCCTGTTGTGATTTTTATTGACGAACTAGACCGCTGTCGTCCTACTTTTGCAGTACAACTTCTGGAACGAATTAAACATTTCTTTGATGTGCCGAATTTAGTTTTTGTACTGCTTTTAAACAGAAAGCAAATGGAAGCTGCGATTAAAGGTGTTTACGGATCAGAAACAGAAGCAGATATCTACCTTAGTAAGTTTATCCATCTATTTTTGAGCTTACCTAAGGACACATCATTAGAAGGTTCAGATAATAATCAATTAGGTTTTATCAAATATGTGATGAGCCGCTATGGGTTTAACGATAGTCAAAAGCAACTAGTTAGTGATTTCTCGTACGAACTTTTTCAGTTAGCAATAGCTTTAAATATGTCTCTTCGTGATATCGAGCATGCATGTGCTTTGTTTGTGATGTCTAATTCTCGAATCTCAGGATTTATTACATATTTGATAACATTGAAGATTATGCTCCAATCATTATATAAAAGGATGGAGCGTGGCGACGATAGTGCTCATCATGAAGCAATTGGCATGTTAGAAAAATTTATTCGTATAAAAAAAATTGAGGAAATGAACTGGCCTGATATATATTTCCAGTGCCTTTTGGAAATTCATAAATTACACTTAAGCAATGGTAAATTTGCAGACATGCCTTGTTTATCCAAAAATGGCTTCGGTGCATTAAATATTCGTGGCTTTAATAAAGAACGTACATTCTCAGATGTTTTTAAACTTCTTGATTTACCCGTCCAAGCTTACTAAGTATTGGTATGGCATCTAAAATTAATAAATATATTTGTAACAGCCTTTCACATCAGTCTCTACAAGCAATAAAAAACCACTCGAAGGTGGTTTTTTAATATTTGGTGGAGATGGGGGGAATCGAACCCCCGTCCGCAAATCCTCCACAGACAGTTCTACATACTTAGCCTGGTTGTTTAGTTTAATTTTGCATGCACCAACCGACAAGCGACTGCAAAACGAGTTACCTTAAGGTTAATGAGGTGCTAAGTAACCCAACACTTCACGTATCCCGTGTATATGACGCTGCGTATGGGTTACCCCAATCCACCCCACGGGAGAGATGGTGCAGCGTCCAGCCGGTCTTAAGCGGCTAGAGCGTAAGTTTCGTCGTTTGCGACTATACTTGTTTCAGCTGTATTTACGAGGTAATCTGAGCCTCGGTATGCCCTGCACTGCTTTGTAACCCACGTCGAAACCGGGTCATCCCCAAATCAGTATTACTATGACTAACAAAACAAGATATTAGTTTTGCCATACGCAAGATTATACGCTACTTGTTATGCGACCGCATAATACGGCCCTTTTCACGCTCCCAATCACGCGCTTTTTCCGTATCACGTTTATCGTGCTGTTTTTTGCCTTTGGCCAGCCCAATTTGCACTTTGATGCGCCCTTTTGTAAAGTGCATGTCTAGTGGCACGATGGTATAGCCCGCCCGCTCTACTTTTTCAATCAGCTTGATGATTTCTTCGTTATGCAACAATAACTTGCGGGTACGAATGGCATCAGGGCGAATGTGCGTAGAAGCTGCGCCCATGGGGGTGATATGGCAGCCAATGAGGTAGATTTCGCCGCGCTGAATAATCACATACGCCTCTTTTAGGTTGGCGCGATTATCACGGATGGCTTTAACTTCCCAGCCTTCCAGCACGATGCCAGCTTCGTATTTGTCCTCGATAAAATAATCGAAAAACGCTTTTTTATTTTGGGCGATGCTCATATTGCAAATATTTAGGGGTGTTATGACTTAAAATGGCATTTTACGCTAGTTTGACTAAGTGACTCACATAAAAGCTGAATGAATAAAGTTGAGAAAACGGTTCTGGTTATGCACTCAGCGGCGCAAATGTATGCGCTAGTGGATGCAGTGGAAGATTATCCAAAGTTTCTGCCGTGGTGTGGCGGCGTCGATCTGCTTGAGCGTACAGAAACTAGCACCATCGCCACTTTGCACATTAACTATCATGGCATTAAGCAAAACTTTACTACGCAAAACAGTAAACAATTTCCACACAGTATGCAGATTAATTTAAAAAATGGACCGTTTAAACATTTAGATGGCGATTGGCGCTTTATTGAATTACGTGCTGATGCCTGTAAAATTGAATTCAGGTTGAATTACGAATTTGCTAATAATTTTTTAGAGAAAATGATTGCGCCAGTATTCAGTCACATCGCTGCCACTTTTGTAGATGGTTTTGTCGCGCGAGCTAATAAAATATATGCCCGCAGCTAAGTTGTGTAAGAAAGGTAAAAATGAGTAGTCTTGATATGACAGTTGAAGTGGCTTATGCACTTCCTCATCAACAGTTAATTATTCCAGTGCAAATAACACCGGGCTCTAATGCCGATGTGGCGATACAGGCATCCGGCATTTTGGCCAAGTTTCCTGAAATAGATTTAAACGTCAATCAAATTGGTGTGTTTGGTAAGCTGATTAAACTGGATACACCGCTACGTCATTTAGACCGGGTTGAAATTTATCGTCCGCTGATTGCAGACCCGAAAGAGGTACGCAAACAACGTGCCGAAGAAGGCAAAGTGATGAAAAAAGGCGGTGGGGATGCACCGCCTTCTAACTGATTAAAATTTAAAAACTAGCTGATTCTTAGCAGTTTTCGTTGATTTCTTGTTGCGCTTGTTCCTTGCCAGCTTTAAAGTCGCTCTCATCCATGTACTGACGCTCACCTTTTTCATTCATTTTATATACGCGACCACCTTGCGTGTAAGTCTCCATATTGGCCTTGGCGGCAGAGCAATTCTCAGCTTTGCGTTTAGCTTCAGCCTCTTTTTCTTGCTTATTATTTTTTTCAGCTTCAGCAGCTTGCTGGCGCTTCTCGGCAGCCAAATCTTCAGGGTTGACTGGCGGTTCTGAGTTTTTTGGAATTTCTGCGACCGGTGTCGTCGACGCTTTATCAACAGGCGCTAATGGCTCTCTACCAGTGGGCTCTGCAGGCTTTTTTTTGCCCATGATGGCCTCCTGTTTCACATTCGATGGCGGTGGCGTGTCACTGTACCTCACTCTACCGTCTTTATCTTTCCATTTATAGATTTCAGCTTGGCTTAAGCCGGATATGGATGTTAGGACAAATGTAGCCAGCAATAATGGTAGTAATTTCATGTTGATTCCCTATACAGCGCTAAATAAAAAACACCTGTAAACAACGCGTAGCCATAAAACTTAGTTTACCTGAAGCTTATTTTTATAGAAATTAATTGATGTTTTCACGTTTAATTGATGTTTTTAAACATATTTTATGTTATTTCAGCTTACCAACTTTTAATCAGCTTTGCAAATCTGTATAATCTTGTTTTGCAAATAAGGATTACCTATGCGTTTGCTGCAACAAGCCCTTACTTTTGACGACGTTTTACTGGTTCCCGCACATTCCATTGTGATGCCGCGAGAAGTCAATCTAAGCACACAACTTACCCGCAATATCACCCTTAATATTCCACTAGTATCTGCTGCCATGGATACCGTAACCGAAGCGCCTCTTGCTATCGCATTAGCACAAGAAGGTGGGCTTGGTATTATTCATAAAAACATGACCGCTACCGAGCAAGCGGCGCATGTGTCACGCGTTAAACGTTTTGAATCTGGCGTGGTGAACGATCCGGTAACGATTGCACCGTACATGACAGTACGTGACGTATTGGAGCTGACACAAAAACATAAAATCTCTGGCTTGCCTGTGGTCGATGGTAACAAAATCGTTGGTATAGTTACCAATCGCGACCTTCGGTTTGAAACAAATTTAGACCAAGCCATCAGCAACATCATGACACCCCGCGACAGACTTATTACTGTACGCGAAGGCGCAAGTCGTGAAGAGGCCATTCGTTTGCTACACCAACACCGTTTAGAGCGCGTATTGGTAATTGATGAAAAAGACACCTTAAAAGGCTTGATAACCGTTAAAGATATTCAAAAATCACACGACCACCCATTTGCGTGTAAAGACAGCAAAGGCCGTTTACGCGTAGGCGCAGCGGTTGGTGTAGGCGCAGAGACTGAAGAGCGCGTAGCAGCCTTAGCAAAAGCAGGTGTCGATGTTATCGTAGTAGATACCGCCCATGGCCACTCGCAAGGCGTGTTAGATCGCGTCAATTGGGTGAAAAAGAATTACCCAAAAATTGAAGTGATTGGTGGCAACATTGCCACTGCAGATGCGGCGAAAGCGCTAGTGGATGCCGGTGCTGATGGCGTTAAGGTTGGTATCGGCCCAGGCTCCATCTGTACGACGCGCGTAGTTGCGGGTGTTGGCGTGCCACAAATTTCTGCCATTAGTAATGTAGAAAAAGCCTTACGCGGCAGCGGCGTGCCATTTATTGCCGATGGCGGCATCCGTTTTTCAGGCGACATTTCAAAAGCCATCGCGGCAGGCGCCTATTCTGTCATGTTGGGCGGCATGTTCGCCGGCACTGAAGAAGCACCAGGTGAAGTGGAACTGTTCCAAGGCCGTTCCTATAAATCTTATCGTGGCATGGGTTCTATTGGCGCGATGCAAAAAGGCTCTTCCGATCGATATTTTCAGGACAACTTGACTGAATCTGGCGGCAATGCTGACAAACTAGTACCAGAAGGCATTGAAGGCCGTGTGCCTTACAAAGGCAGCGTACTGGCAGTGATTCACCAGTTGATGGGCGGCTTGCGTGCATCGATGGGCTATGTAGGCGCAGCCGATATTACCCAAATGCGAGAAAAGGCTGAATTTGTGCAAATTACCAGTGCTGGCATGCGCGAAAGCCATGTGCACGACGTACAAATTACCAAAGAAGCGCCTAATTATCGTATAGATTAAGCGCGACAACTGCATGTAAAAAATGCTCCTGCAAGCCTCATGGATATTGGCTTGCAGGCCTGCTTAAATTAAAGACGCCACCTACATAACATGAATCACTCTAAAATCCTCATTCTCGATTTCGGCTCTCAAGTCACTCAACTCATCGCGCGGCGTGTACGCGAGGCGCACGTATATTGCGAGATTCACCCATGCGATGTTTCTAATGATTTTGTTAAGAGTTTTGGCGCGGATGGCATTATTCTTTCTGGCAGCCATGCCAGCGTGTACGAAGCAGAAACCGATCGTGCGCCACAAACGGTATTTGAACTGGGCGTGCCAGTACTGGGCATTTGTTATGGCATGCAAACCATGGCGCAACAGCTTGGTGGTAAAGTTGAGGCTGGCACAAAACGTGAGTTTGGCTATGCCGAAATTCGTGCACGCGGCCATTCGGCACTATTTAAAGATATACAAGACCGCACCAATGCTGAAGGTCACGGTTTAATTGATGTCTGGATGAGCCACGGCGACAAAGTTACCGAATTGCCAGCCGGCTTTAAAATCATCGCCAGTAACGACACCACGCCGATTGCGGCATTTGCCGATGAAACGCGCCATTTTTATGGGGTGCAGTTTCACCCGGAAGTTACGCATACCAAACTGGGCCAAGCCATGTTGGTGCGCTTTGTGTTAGAAATTTGCCGCGCCAAACCAGACTGGGTCATGAAAGACCATATTGCCGAAGCCGTCGCTAAAATTAAAGCGCAGGTGGGCGATGAAGAAGTGATTCTAGGCTTATCTGGTGGCGTCGATTCTAGCGTGGCCGCAGCGCTCATACACCGCGCCATTGGCGACCAACTGACGTGTGTGTTTGTAGACCACGGCTTATTGCGGCTAAATGAAGGCGACATGGTGATGGACATGTTTGTGGGCAAACTGCACGCAAACGTCATCCGTGTGGATGCTACGGCACAATTTATGGGACATTTAGCGGGGGTATCTGAACCAGAAGCCAAGCGCAAAATTATTGGACGCGAATTTGTAGAAGTATTTAAGGCCGAAGCTGCTAAACTAAAAGCCGGTAATGGCGGTCATAAAGGTGCAAAATGGTTGGCACAAGGCACTATTTATCCTGACGTAATAGAGAGTGGCGGCGCTAAATCCAAAAAAGCCGTTACCATTAAAAGCCACCACAATGTCGGTGGCTTGCCAGAAACGTTAGGCTTAAAACTACTTGAGCCATTACGTGATCTATTTAAAGATGAAGTGCGTGAACTCGGCGTGGCACTTGGGTTGCCACACGGCATGGTGTATCGCCACCCCTTCCCCGGCCCTGGCTTGGGCGTGCGTATTTTAGGCGAAGTTAAAACTGAATTTGCCGACTTGTTGCGGCGTGCTGATGCGATTTTTATCGAAGAGTTGCGTAATACGATTGATGAAAAGTCAGGCAAAAGCTGGTATGAATTAACCAGTCAAGCGTTTGCTGTATTTTTACCGGTTAAATCTGTTGGCGTGATGGGCGATGGCCGTACGTATGATTATGTAGTGGCCTTGCGCGCAGTAGTGACTAGCGACTTTATGACTGCCAACTGGGCAGAACTCCCCTACTCGCTGCTGGGAAAAGTGTCCAATCGCATCATTAACGAAGTGCGTGGCATAAACCGCGTGGTATACGATGTATCTGGAAAGCCACCCGCTACGATTGAATGGGAATAATAGTGAGCGGTAATAATATTTTTAAATTTATCAATCACTTACAAGCATTTTATGTTATGATTCGCGTTAATTTCAGCGGTAATCTTTAAAGGAATCACCATGAAAAATACTGAATTTCTGTTAGCTACTTTACTCGCACTGACGCTTAGCGCTTGCGTAACAGACAAACACGCACTCACAGTTAACCCACAAAAAATTTATGATACGGTGAGTGCAAAATATCCTGCCGAAAAAAACACACTGGTATTTGTAGATGCACCAGAAGGTTTTATAGCGCCAAAATTAGCTAATTGCGCGGTTGAGCAAGGTGTAGATAATGCAGATGTGGTGGCGATTATCAGCGCGCTAGCATTAAAAACCACGACTGTAGTTGTTGCTGGTGATGATGAGTCGCTCACGGCAACTACCATGGCGCAAGCACTTAAAACAGGTACAAGTAAGATTAACGGTAGCAAAGCGATTGTAATTGGTGCCAAAGAGACGCAAAAAACGCTGACTGATTTAGCCGCTTTTAATGGTGTTGCGCTTGAGTTTATTGACGCTCCCAGTTAATAGTAAAGTCCATTAGTCCATCATAAGTTTATGAGCCGAGCTTGCTCGGCTCTAGTTATTTTAAATATCAACCTTATATACAAACTTAAATAACAAAACTTAAATATCAAACTATGAGCCGCGGATTTGTTAAAGAGGATGACCTGGAGCACGCTGGTACCGACGTACCCGAGCGTCCTACAAGTGCGCACCACAATTACGTAACTGCCAATGGCTACGCGCAATTGCAAGCGCAAGCAACCAGCTTAGAGCAGGCGATACTCAAGCTAAAAGCAAAAAAAGAGGATCCACAGGCACAGCAGCAATTGGTTATTGCAAATCGCGATTTACGTTATGTGGCAGCGCGTTTAGATAGCGCTCTACTGACCAAGCCAGATGCCGCCTCTAGCGAAACGCCCGAAAACATTGTGTTTGGTGCAACGGTAACCGTCGAAGATGATAACGGTGATGAACATACTTACCAAATTGTTGGTGAAGACGAAGCAGATATAAAAACAAATAAAGTCAGCTGGACATCGCCTTTAGCCAGTGCGCTGATTGGGCAAAAAGTGGGCGACAGCGTGGTGTGGGAACGGCCTGCTGGCAATACCATGCTAGAAATTATTGATATTAAATATATATAAAGTAGTCATTTAACTGAAAAGATAACACGCATGAACGACAGTCACATTAGTGAAGACAAGATGAATGAAAACCAGGCCATGAGCGTAACCCAAGCCATTATGAGTCGCCGCTCAATAAAGCATTTTGACCCTGCGCACAAACTCAGCGAGGAAGAAATTGCCAAGCTGATGTCGCTGGCCCTGCTGTCGCCCACCGCCTTTAATGTGCAACACTGGCGCTTCGTGTTGGTGACCGACCCGGTGTTGCGTCAACAAATCCGCACAGTCAGTTGGAATCAAGCCCAAGTAGAAGAGGCATCACTGCTCATCGTGCTAACTGCAGATTTGCAAGCGTGGGCAAAGCAGCCCCAACGCTACTGGGCCAATGCGCCACAAGTTGTACAAGATCACTTAATTCCTGCTATTGGCCATTATTACGAAAATAACGAACGCGCCCAGCGCGATGAAGCCATGCGCAGTTGCGGCATCGCCGCGCAAACTATCATGCTGGCCGCAAAAGAAATGGGCTATGACACCTGCCCGATGGATGGCTTCGATTTTGAAGCGGTCGCCAAACTGCTTAACCTGCCAGCTGACCATACGCCTGCGATGTTTGTGGCAGTAGGAAAAGGCATAAAAGCCGCACAACCCCGTGCAGGACAGTTGCCAATGGACGAAGTGGTCATTTTTAACAAATTTTAATCATCATCATTTTTTGTAATAGCCAGTTTTAAGAAAGCTTAATTAAGAAAGAAGCAGTATGTTAATTAGTAACAATATCACCATGCAATTTGGCGCAAAGCCATTGTTTGAAAATATCTCGGTTAAATTTGGCGAAGGTAACCGCTACGGGCTTATCGGTGCCAATGGCTGCGGGAAATCAACCTATATGAAAATCTTGGCCGGGCAATTAGAACCCAGTGCCGGCAATATTTCATTTGATAATCACGAACGCATGGCGTTTTTGCGCCAAGACCAGTTTGCCTATGAAGACCAGCGCGTATTGGATGTGGTAATGATGGGCCACGAGGAAATGTGGAAGGCAAACGTTGAAAAAAATGCCATCTATGCCAATTTAGAAGCTACTGAAGAAGATTACATGCATGCGGCAGAACTGGAAAATGTATTTGCCGAGTTTGATGGCTATACGGCAGAGGCACGTGCTGGAGAGTTATTGCTAGGCGTAGGTATCCCGATTGAGCAGCACACAGGGCCTATGAGTGCTGTTGCGCCAGGCTGGAAACTGCGTGTGTTATTGGTGCAAGCGTTATTTGCCAATCCTGATGTGTTATTGCTGGATGAGCCGACCAATAACTTGGACATTAATACCATTCGCTGGCTCGAAGATGTGCTGAACAATCGCGATTGCACCATGATTATCATTTCGCATGATCGTCACTTTTTAAATCAAGTGTGTACGCATACCTGTGATATGGATTACGGCAAATTGACAGTGTATACCGGCAATTATGATGATTACATGGAAGCCAGCATTGCAGCTAGGAATCAACAAGCCAAAGATAATGCCAAAGCTAAGCAACAAGTGGCTGATTTGCAAGATTTCGTACGCCGCTTCTCCGCCAATGCTTCTAAAGCCAAGCAAGCGACTAGTAGAGCGAAACAGATAGACAAAATCAAGATCGAGGTATTTAAACCATCCAGCCGTCAATACCCGTTTATCCGCTTTGAATACGATGAACGCGAAAAGCTGCACCGTAATGCGGTTGAACTTAAAAAACTTAGCCATGGTTTCGATAAAATATTGTTTAACAATGTTGAGTTGATGTTTGAAGCAGGCGAAAAAGTGGCGATTATTGGCGAAAACGGTATCGGTAAAACCACGTTTTTACGCTGTCTGGCACGCGATTTAAAACCCAAACATGGCGAAGTAAAATGGGCTGAAAAAGCGACTATTGGCTACTTTGCGCAAGATCACGAATACGAGTTTGAGCAAGGCGAAGATTTGTTTGAGTGGATGACACTGCAGCGCCAAGCTAATGATGATGACCAAGTGGTGCGTAGCATGCTGGGGCGTTTATTATTTGGCGGTGAAGACACAAAAAAATCCGTTAAAGTGCTCTCAGGTGGCGAAAAAGGCCGCATGCTGTATGGCAAGCTGATGCTCGCCAAAACTAATGTGCTACTGATGGATGAGCCGACCAACCACATGGACATGGAATCGATTGAGGCCTTAAACACGGCGCTGGATAAATACAAAGGAACGCTTTTCTTTGTAAGCCACGACCGCGAATTTGTCAGCTCAATCGCGACAAGAATATTGGAAATCAAAGCCGATGGTATTGTCGATTACACCGGCAATTACGAGGATTATTTAGCCAGCCAAGGTGTTGAGTAATTCATCTAACATTTCATCTAATAAAAAAGCCGCTTTTCAGCGGCTTTTTTTAATTACTCTTTCAGTGAACGTTTACGCTCATGTTCCAACAAATAGCGTTTACGGATGCGGATGGTTTTTGGCGTAATCTCAAC
>JAKFEP010000067.1:0-2626 GCA_036675645.1 Methylotenera sp.
CCAAGCGACCGTTGGCTATGATGCGCTACAATTGATGACGGTGCATGCGTCTAAGGGCTTAGAATTTAAAGCGGTGTTTATCAGCGGCTTAGAGGAAGGCTTATGCCCGCATGAGCAAAGCTTCTCGGAAACAGGCGGGCTAGAAGAAGAGCGGCGCTTGATGTATGTGGCGGTCACTCGCGCACGGCAACATTTGTACTTAAGCCACGCCCAAAGCCGCATGCTGCATGGGCAAGTGCGTTATGGCATTCCTTCACGCTTTTTAGACGAGATACCTGAAGGTTTAATCAAGCGTTTAAATAGTAAACCGATGGCAAAACCTGCTAACCAGTTTAGTAATCAGTATAGTGAAAGCTATGCCAAACCTGCCTCACAAAGTACTAACTACCCATTTAAAATTGGACAAGGCGTGCGTCATGCCAAATTTGGCGAGGGTGTGGTAGTCACTTATGAAGGTAACGCAGACAACCTAGTGATTAAAATTAATTTTGGTCGCGAAGGCTTGAAAACGCTGGCGATGGAATATGCCAAGCTAGAAAAAATATAAACTATCGTAGTATCAAGCTGCCCTGAATACGTCACGATAGCTGACATATTGAAATGCCAACATCAACGCGGTAGCCAACAGCAAGCAGCCAAACACAATGAATGACATCAGCATTTGCCCCAGCATTGGCACCATCGCGCTGATAATTCCCGCTATAACGCCAACGGCCAACATCAAGGCCAGGATGCCTACAGTCAGCACAATCCATGCGGCGCCTAGCGCCACAATATATTGTAGCGAACCAGCGATACTCGATTTAATGGCCTTAACTAAATTGTAGTTATTAAATGCAATCAGCATTGGCGCGAACCAGGTCGCCATCATCAGCGGAATCAGCAACAAAGTCAGCTTTAACAGCAACGGAAACATGGTCTGTAAAAAAGCCATCATTTGCGACTCTGTCATTTTATCTTTATTACCTACTAGTGCTTCCAGGCCTTGTAAATCGCTGTTAAGCACAAAACTCACCAACACTGCATATAGCAAACACGCGCCTCCTAGCCCCACTAATTGCGCGATTTTGGATTGGATTTGTGTGATGATTTCGTTCAGATTCTGTTGTTTTTTCATTTCCGCATTACGATAGAGTGAAATGGCAATCGCCAAGAATACCGGCCATATGAGGATGCTGATAAACGCAAAAAACTGTAGGCCTGGGATAGACGGCAGCATCATAAATAGCCCAACGTACACCAGTGCCACAGAAAGCCATTTGCGTGGTGCGGTTTTAAATAAAGCCACACTTTCTTTAACCCAGCTAATACCGGTTTGAGTGCGTGATTGTAAAATGGCCATGCTTAGTCCTTATTTCGATGTTGCAATGGCAATCCATTGCTGTAATAGATGTTTAAAGTGGTTAGGGTCTTTGGTGTGGGTGAGTTCCCCCGCTTGCTGAAAATAAAAGTCATGCAAGCGTGACAGCCAAAAACGTAGCGCAGCCAAGCGGCATACATCCACCCAAGCTGCGTGTTCCTTCTGCTCAAAAATACGGATTTCCTGATAGGCACTTAAGAAAACCTTTATTTTTTCAGGATCTAACTCACCAATATCCGCGCCATGATGATGTACGCACCATTCGTTCACTGCAATCGCAACGTCATACACCAGCACATCGTTGCAAGCGTAATAAAAGTCAATAAAGCCGCCTAGCTGCTCGCCATCAAACAGCACGTTGTCGCGGAACAAATCGCCATGAACCACACCCTGCGGCAACTCACTAAAATCTTTAGCATGCAAATAATCCAACTCAAGTTGCAGCAGCACTTGGTCATCTTTAGCCAGTTTTGGCAGCACTTTTTGGGCAGTGTTGATGCGCCAGGTTTTATCGCGTTGATTGATGCCATTTTGCGCAAAATCTACTCCTGTTTGGTGCATATGCGCCAGCGCACGCGCCACTTGTTTTATTTGATTGAGGTTGGGGGCAAGAATATCCGTGCCATTTAAACACGTCACCATGAGCGCGGGCTTATCTTTGAGTAAGCGCAAACTTTGACCATCTTTATCGGCAATCGGCAACGGGCAAAGCACGCCTTGTAGCGATAAAAAACGCATCAAATCAACAAAATAACCTAATTCGCTGAACTGGTTTTTCTCAAAAATAGTGAGTACATATTTTTGTTGGGCTGTCACCACAAAGTAATTTGTATTGGTGATGCCGGCGGCTATACCCCGCAGTTCTATGATTTCGCCCAAGTCAAAATCTTGTAGCCAAGTACGTACTTCTTGCAGAGTTAAGGTAGTAAAAACAGACATGTAGTTATACAAATAATCAAGAGGGCGATGCCCTCTTGTTGTTTAGAATCGGAAAAGAATCCACTTAGGAATACTCATTGGCGGATTTGGCCCAATGTTCACCCAACCGCCATTCTGGTCTTCTTTATGCAAGTAATAAGGCACACCGTGCTCCGGTGTCACTTTCATCATGTACATCTCACCATTGATGCGATATTCCTCAATCGTTTCTGCGCCTTTTTTGCGAATAGTCACTTGCGGTTCGCCTTCCAGCACCTCACCGTCAATGGTTTTTGGCGGCGGCGGCACCTCTTCAAGCAACTCTAGATTGTCAGGTTTTTTCTTATC
>JAKFEP010000098.1:0-2622 GCA_036675645.1 Methylotenera sp.
TTAAAAGGCTGAATAAAAATTTAAAATGACATTGCCTCAAATTTCTTTATGGATCGTATTGCTGCCGTTATTCGCAGCTATCATCGTCGGCTTGTTTGGCAAGCTATTACCACGCGCGGCGTCACACATTATTACTGTTTTTGCCGTCGGCGCCGCCTTTGCCATGTCTGCTATGGTGCTCAATGCTACGCTCAATGGCTACCATGCTAACTACAATTTATATACTTGGTTGCAGTCTGGCGATATCCAATTTAACGTCGGTTTCCTCATTGATAATTTAACCGCCATGATGATGGTGGTGGTGACGTTCGTCTCACTGATGGTGCATATCTATACCATTGGCTATATGCATGATGACCCTGCTTATGCGCGCTTTTTCAGTTATATCTCCCTGTTTACGTTTGCCATGTTAATGCTGGTGATGAGCAATAATTTTATGCAGCTGTTTTTTGGCTGGGAGGCGGTGGGTGTCGTTTCCTACTTATTGATTGGTTTTTGGTATAAGCGACCTACGGCGATATATGCAAACCTCAAAGCGTTTTTAGTTAACCGAGTCGGTGATTTTGGATTTTTACTTGGGATTGGTATGGTGCTGTATTACACAGGCAGCCTGGATTATTCCACTGTCTTCCAGGCCGCACCTAAATTGGCCTCCATGCAAATAAGCATTTTGCCGAATACGGCTTGGTCGCTGATGACTGTCACCTGTATTTTGCTGTTTATCGGCGCCATGGGTAAATCGGCGCAAGTACCGCTGCACGTGTGGTTGCCAGACTCAATGGAAGGCCCGACGCCTATCTCTGCACTGATTCACGCCGCCACGATGGTGACCGCGGGTATCTTTATGGTAGCGCGCATGTCGCCGTTGTTTGAGCTATCAACTACGGCCTTATCATTCGTCATGATTGTCGGCGCGATTACTGCGCTATTTATGGGCTTTTTGGGCATTATCCAAAATGACATCAAGCGTGTGGTAGCTTACTCTACGCTGTCGCAATTAGGCTATATGACCGTGGCGCTAGGCGCGTCAGCTTACTCTGTTGCGATATTCCATTTGATGACACATGCATTTTTTAAAGCCCTGTTATTTTTGGGCGCTGGCGCGGTGATTATGGGCATGCATCATGATCAAGATATTCGCAATATGGGTAACCTTAAAAAATATATGCCAGTCACGTGGATTACCTCGCTCATTGGCTCACTGGCGCTGATTGGTACGCCGTTTTTTTCCGGCTTTTATTCGAAAGACAGTATTATTGAGGCGGTTAAATATTCGCAAATTACAGGCAGCAACTTTGCCTATTTTGCAGTGTTAGCAGGTGTATTTGTAACTGCATTTTATTCATTCAGGATGTATTTTTTAGTGTTTCACGGCAAAGAAAAATGGCGCGAAGTTAAAAATGATCATCATGACACGCACAGCGAACATCACGGTTTAGCGCCCACCGATACCCCGCATGAACCCGGCTGGGTCGTGAAGCTGCCTTTGATCTTATTGGCGATTCCTTCGCTATTGATTGGCTACCTCACTATTGAGCCAATGTTATACGGTCACTTTTTCAGTGATGCCATCATCGTTGATAGCACGATTCATCCCGCGATGACGCACTTGGCGCAACACTATGCAGAGAAATTACACAGCCCAGCAGGCATGGCGCTACATGGCTTTTTGACGTTACCGTTTTTGCTTGCGGCACTGGGCGTAGGTTTGGCCTGGTTCTTTTACACTAAACGCCCGGATATTCCGGTTAGCATCCAACAAAAATTTAGCGGCATCTATCAAATTTTAGAAAACAAATATGGCTTTGACCGCTTTAACGAACGCGTGTTTGCCGGTGGTGCACGCTTAATCGGTGATAAGTTGTGGAATATTGGTGATATCCAGTTGATTGATGGCACCCTGGTAAATGGTACAGCCAACTTGATTGGACGCATCGCACAAAAAGTCCGGCATTTGCAATCTGGTCTCATTTACCACTATGCGTTCGCCATGATTATTGGCGTATTTTTGTTTTTAACCCTATTTATTAAAATCAACTAAATGCTCCTTAATCTTTTAAATCAGCATGTACTTAGTGTGTCCATCTGGCTACCAGTATTGGCTGGTGTCATTGTGTTGTTTCTGGGCAGCGATAACAAGTCTGCATTTACGCGCTGGTTGGCATTGGCTGGAAGTCTGCTTTCATTTGTTGCCACACTGCCGCTTTATCTTAAGTATGATTTTGCTAAAGGTGCTTTCCAGTTTGAAGAGTTCACTGCTTGGATCCCCTCTTTCAGCGTGAATTATCACTTGGGAGTAGATGGTATTGCTGTGCCCCTTATATTACTCACCAGCTTCACGACAGTGATTGTGGTGATTGCTGCATGGGAAGTCATCACAAAAAGTGTTGCGCAATACATGGCGGCTTTCCTCATCATGAGCGGCCTGATGATAGGCGTGTTTAGCGCACTGGATGGCTTGTTGTATTATGTATTTTGGGAAGCCATGCTGATTCCCATGTTCTTGATTATTGGTATCTGGGGCGGCGAAAACCGCGTCTATGCCACGGTAAAATTCTTCTTGTATACCCTGTTAGGGTCGCTGTTAATGCTGGTCGCGTTTATTTATTTGTATCATCAAAC
>JAKFEP010000139.1:0-17295 GCA_036675645.1 Methylotenera sp.
GCCACGTTCACCAACAACTCTTTGGTCAAACGATCGCGAATCTGGCGGCTGGTAACAAACTTACCTTCAGTGCCTGCCAATGGTGATGTGTTCACCATAAAGTCCATCGTTAAGGTAGGCTCATCCACGCCTAGGTGCGGCAAACCTTTTGGGTTGTCACGGTCGCAAATAGTAAAGCCAATGCCAATATCATCCAAACCAGAGATAATAACAATATCACCCGCTTCAGCTTCTTCTACTGGCACGCGCTCCAAGCCTTGAAAGCCCAGCACTTGGTTGATTTTACCAACGGCAATTTGTTTATCTTCGTTCATCACGGTAACAGATTGGCCGGTTTTGATTTTGCCATTACGCACACGGCCAACGCCTAACCTTCCCGTATAAGTAGAGTAATCGAGTGCTGAAATTTGCATTTGCAACGGAGCATTGCTGTCGCCTTCTGGTGGCGCAACGTGTTTGATGATAGTTTCAAACAATGGACGCATCGTCTCAGATGGTGTTTTCATATCCAAGGTAGCAAAGCCGTTTAAGGCTGAGGCATATACCACAGGAAAGTCGAGCTGTTCATCGGTTGCACCCAAGTTAGCAAACAAATCAAAAGTGTGGTTAATCACCCAATCGGTACGCGCACCTGGGCGATCTACTTTGTTAATGACTACAATCGGTTTTAGACCTAAGGCCAATGCCTTTTTAGTCACAAAACGTGTTTGCGGCATCGGGCCTTCTACTGCGTCTACCAATAGCAACACGCCATCCACCATGCCCAACACGCGCTCTACCTCACCACCGAAATCGGCGTGACCTGGTGTATCCACGATATTAATATGTGTACCCTCAAAATCTACCGCAGTGTTTTTGGCTAGAATGGTAATGCCACGCTCTTTTTCCAGATCATTGCTATCCATCACGCGCTCAGTCACCGCTTGGTGAGAAGCAAAGGTACCAGATTGCTGTAAAAGTTTATCTACCATGGTGGTTTTACCATGGTCAACGTGGGCGATAATTGCGACGTTGCGCAGATTACGGAGGTTTGCTGTAGACATATTTGCTGCCAGATGTTTGAAAGGGCGCGATTTTAACACAATTGCCGTGTTTAAATTTGTAATTGAGCCAATTAATTTGACATTTGCGCTTAAGTGGTTATACTGCGCGCAAGTTAAAACTTTTGCTTGGCTAATTTTTAGTTTTAGGTTTTTAGTTTTAGATTCATCGCCCTGACCCAATTGCCGCTCGTGAAATGTTGAAGCGGCTATCAAATAGACTTATGTCTATCTTTTACTGGTTAGCGGCTATGCCCGTGCGCTGGTAAAAAGCATTTTAAATTTAGTTTTATTAATAATGTGCTTTACGCGTTTTGTGTTGATTTTTCTATTTTTTAAATAGTCTCAACATTGATGTGATTGCTCGCGCCCTTTTTTGTTTTATTTTTATTTGTTATCACTTAGTTGTGATAACTGAGAAAGGGACATACTTTGTCTTTAGAATCAACCACTTTTGAATCATTAGATTTACATCCAACCATTTTGCGCGCTGTGCTTGAGGCTGGTTATACCAACCCTACCGCCGTACAAGCGCAAGCAATCCCTGATGCGCTTAAAGGCCGTGACATTATGGCTTCTGCCCAAACCGGCACTGGCAAAACCGCTGCATTTACTTTACCAGCACTCAACTTATTAGCTACCCCACATGCCTCAAACAGCCGTGGTCCCCGTATTTTGGTATTAACGCCAACACGTGAATTAGCCGCTCAAGTTAACGAAGCTGCACGCAAATACGGTAAATATATTCGTGCACGTACTGTGAGTATCGTTGGTGGCATGCCCTACCCGCTACAAAATAAATTATTGTCACAGCCATTGGATATTTTAGTAGCTACACCAGGCCGCTTTATTGACCACATGGAACGCGGCCGTATCGATTTAAGCCGTTTGCAAATGTTGGTGTTGGATGAAGCTGACCGCATGTTGGACATGGGTTTTATGCCCGATGTTGAAAAGATTTGCGCTGCATTACCAAAAGAGCGTCAAACATTATTATTCTCAGCCACTTTAGATGGCATTGGCCATATTGCAAAACAATTCTTAAACAACCCAATTACACTACAAGTGGCTGGCCAAAAAGAAAAACACGCCAATATTGAGCAACGCCTACATTTTGTTGATGACATGACGCATAAAAACAAATTGCTAGAGCATTTGTTAATCGCACCAGACATGAACCAAGCCATTATTTTCACCAGCACCAAGCGCCACGCTGATGTGTTGGCAGAAGATTTATACGCCGCTGGCCATAAAACAGCCGCTTTACATGGTGACATGACACAAGGTGCGCGTAACCGCACATTGACTAAATTACGTCACGGCGATGTAAAAGTGCTGGTTGCTACTGATGTTGCCGCACGCGGTATTGACGTGCAAGGCATTAGTCATGTGATTAATTACGATTTACCTAAATTCGCTGAAGATTATGTACACCGTATTGGCCGTACTGGTCGTGCCAATAATAAAGGCATTGCGATTTCATTTGCATCGAATATGGACCGCCATTTATTGCGCAAAATCGAGCAATACACTGGTCAAAAATTGGATGCGGCAGTAATTGAAGGCTTTGAGCCAAAACGCAGTTTTACTACAGGCTCTGGCAAACCTGATGGCGCAAGACGTGGTGGCAATGGCGACCGTGGTGGATACGGTAGCGGTCGTAATGAACGCTCTGCACACAAACCAGGCGATCGTGGTGGTTATCAATCTCGTGACAACAACCGTGGCACATTTGGTGACCGCATTATGGGCGAGAAACCTGCTGGTGAAAAAACTTATGGTGCCCGTGCTGGTGGTTTCAACGACCGCAATAAAACACGCACACACGATGGTGCGCGCCCAGCAGGCCGTGGCTTTGGTGACAAAGCGTACTCTAACGAGCGCCCAGCGCGTAATGCAGATCGCTTTAACAACGAAGCAAGCAAATCTACTCCACGTGACGCTTCTGGCGAAGTCAATGGCAACAGCCGCAGTTACACCAAAGACACCGATATGCAATTTGCACGGGAGTTGAGCAAAGGCTTTGGCGACAAGGGTAATGCTGCAAAACCTTACACACGTAAACCTGAAGGTGGCTTTGGTGATAGACCTAGCCGCACTTCTGCACCACGTAGTGATGCACCGCGTGCTTCAACTGGCGAGAAATTTGGCAACCCGCGTCCACGTCCAACAGGCGATCGTCCTGCACGTGCTGGTGGTGATAATGCACCACGTCGTCCACGTAGTTTTGCATAATTCAGTTTAACGATGACGACAGAAATAATACAATTTGACGCTTTAGGTTTAGCCGCACCGCTGTTAAAGGCGGTGCAAGAAACCGGTTACACTACACCAACGCCAATTCAAGCCAAAGCCATTCCATTAGCTTTGCAAGGCTTGGATTTAATGGCAGGAGCACAAACTGGCACTGGTAAAACGGCCGCCTTTGCGTTGCCTATTTTGCAAAAATTGCTGCCGTTTGCAAGCACTAGCACCAGTCCTGCCAAGCATCCGATACGCGCGTTGGTACTTACTCCCACGCGTGAATTGGCGATACAAGTAGAGGAAAGCGTTAAAGTATATGCAAAACATACGCCGCTAAAAAGTTTGGTAGTGTTTGGTGGTGTGGATATTAAAACGCAAACCCCCCACTTAAAAACTGGTGTGGAAATTTTGGTGGCAACACCAGGACGTTTGTTAGATCACGTCGAGCAAAAAACGCTTAACTTGGGCCAAGTACAAATCCTGGTGCTGGATGAAGCGGATAGAATGTTGGACATGGGCTTTATGCCGGATTTGAAGCGTATTTTGGCCTTACTGCCTAAACAACGCCAAAACCTGATGTTCTCTGCGACATTTTCTAACGAAATCAAAAAGCTAGCGGATGATTTTTTAACCAACCCAACATTAATAGAAGTAGCGCGCAGTAATGCCACGGCTGAAAATGTTACACAAAAAGTGTATTTGGTAGAGCAAGCTAAAAAACAAGCTTTACTGACGCAGCTATTAAAAGAAACAGACAGTCAGCAAGTGATTATTTTCACAAAAACCAAGTTGACGGCCAGCAGATTAAGTAAAGCGCTACATAAAGAAGGTATTGCCGCAGATGCCATTCATGGCGATAAAAGCCAGAAAGAGCGTATAGAAGCCTTAGATGCATTTAAAGCAGGTAAAATTACTGCGTTAGTGGCCACCGATGTGGCTGCACGCGGCTTAGATATTAGTGATTTGCCGATGGTGATTAATTACGAAATCCCTAGCGCGCCAGAAGATTATGTACACCGTATTGGTCGTACTGGTCGCGCAGGCGCTAGCGGCGTGGCAATATCCCTGGTGTGCGAAGACGAAGAAAAATATTTGGCCGAAATTGAAAAGCTGATAAAACGCAGCATTGATAAAGAAAAAGCCGATATAAAAGCGGTTGCAAAACCTGCTACACACAGAAGTACTACGCGTGAATCTCACACAGAAACCAGCGTAGCTTCTAATCGTAGCAAAGGTGATTTCAAACCACGTCAGCACACTCGTAAACCTTCTGCAGATCCTTGGTTCGATAAACCTTACGAGCCAGCTAAAAGTACCACTGACTACACGAAAGCTTCATCAGCGATTAACCGGAAAGCGCCTGTAGCAGCTTTGCTTGGTGGCTTAAGTCAAAACAAATAAGATTTTAACCAGGTTGAACTCCAATAAAAAAGCCTCAAACATGAGGCTTTTTTAATTTAAATCACACCTGCAAGATCAGGCAAGTTTACTTTTTGCGCTCTTCTTCTTTAGCCAAGTCTCCATCTCTTTGGCCTCTAGCGGTGGCGAATAAAAATAACCTTGCACATTTTTACAGCCGCTGGCTGCTAAAATGTCCGCTTGCATTTGGTTTTCTACACCCTCGCCCACCAACTGTAAGCCCAACGCATCGCCTAACGCTACAATTGCTTTTACAATCACGCGATCTTCTGCACTATTCACCAAGCCATCCACAAATGAACGGTCAATTTTAACCTCATCAACTGCCCAGCGTTTTAAATAGAGTAGTGATGAGTGCCCCATGCCGAAATCATCGAGTGAAATGCTAAATCCTGCCTCTTTGATTTGACGCATATTTTTCTTAACAACTTCACCTTCTTCGAGTAATGCATGTTCGGTAATTTCGATACAAAGCATATTCGGCTCAATGCCATATTGTGCCGTTATGGACGTTAAGTTTTTCACTAAGGTTTGTGAGCGTAAATGCCGTGCAGAAATATTCATTGCGACACGTGGCACGATTAAGCCCTTGTCTAGCCAATCGCGAATTTGCTTGCAAGCTGCTTCTGCTACGAAATCACCGATCTGATTAATCAGTGAAGATTGCTCAGCAATTTTGATAAATTCAAGCGGTGGAATCAAGCCACGCTCAGGATGACGCCAACGTAGCAGCGCCTCCATGCCAACTAATTGATTATGCGTGTTCTCTAACTGTGGTTGAAACACCACAAAAAATTGATCTTCCTTGAAAGCGTGGCGAATCCCATTTTCCATATCCAGCCACTGATGTGCAATAAAATTGAGATTACTCGTATAAAATTCAAAATCATTACGGCCATTCTGTTTAGCACGATACATCGCCAAATCGGCATATACCATTAAAGTTTGTGGGTCTGTGGCGTCATCTGGGTACACACTTACCCCAATGCTGGTGGTGCAATACACTTTTTGCTGTTGGATATCAAAGGGTATTGAGAATGCCGTGATAATATCGCGGACCAGCCTATGTCCATCTTGGGGGGAAGCCCCTTCCATTACCATCACAAACTCATCGCCGCCTAACCGACACAGCGCATCCGTTGCGCGTGCTTTTTCGGTAATGCGCTTGGTTGCCATTATCAACAGTTGGTCACCCGCCTCGTGCCCTAGTGTGTCATTGACCAATTTAAATTTATCTAAGTCAAAAAACAACAACAGCACCTGGCTGCCGTTGCGCTCCGCTTTGGCAATAGCGTGCTCCAGGCGTTGCCTGAACAAGTTACGATTTGGTAGACCGGTTAAGTCATCATGTGAGGCCAAAAATTCAACTTTGCGATTTAAAGCGATCATTTCGCTTACATCGCGTCCTACCCCACGGTAACCAATGAACTTACCATTTGAGTCGAATATTGGTTTCCCAGAAACACGTAAGTAAACTAACTTGCCTTGTTCATCAGTGAAATGCACCACATAATCAGAAAAACGTTGATGTGCTTGTAGATTTTTAAGCATTTCGTTAGAGGAGTGGCTGTGACAGGCTTCTGCTAAATCGGTCAAACTATAAAAATTCAAACCTTCAGGGCTACCAGCCAGCGCATTAATTTTATGTTGTTCATCAGATTCCCAAAACCAATCAGCAGAGGCTTCGGCAAAGTCCCTAAAACGCGCTTCACTATCTATCAACTTTGCTTTTTCTTCATTGAGCTCATGTAGTTTTTTATCCAATTTTCCACGCATCAAATCGACATGCTGCTTATCTAACTTAAGTGAGCTACCTCGTTTCTTGGAGGTTCCGTCTGTATCATCAGACTCAAGTACTTGCCTAACAACATCTAGTAAATCTGGCGTTAACATGGGCTTGATAATGAATTTATTAGCGCCTAATGCAATCGCAAAGCGCTCGTCTTGTGGGGTGGTATAAGTGGCAGTGTAAAAAATAAACGGGATTTTTTTCAAGGCTTGGTTTTGTTTAAGTGCCCGGCACAAGCCATAGCCATCAAGTTCGGGCATTAAAATATCAGAGATGATTAAATCTACCGGCTCAACCTGTAAATAAGATAAGGCTTTGAGGCCGTTATCAAAACTAACTGTTTCATACCCCTCATCAGACAATACCGCCTCTAACAATTGTCTGGAATTTTCATCATCCTCAGCCACTAAAATTTTCATTATAATTATCTTTCGTTGCCTAACGCCGCTTCAATTTGCCCAATGACCAAAGTAGGTTCAATTGGTTTTTCAATATATGCCGTGCAGCCTTCTGCTAATAGCTTTTCTTTATCTCCTGCCATTGCGTACGACGTCATCGCAATAATTGGGATAGTTATTCCCACAGCAGACGCACGAATGCGTTTTAGCACTTCTAAGCCGTTAATATCAGGCAATTGTATATCTAAAATAATAAAATCGGGTGGAATTGTGAGCGCTTGTTGCACACCCTCTATCCCGGTCATCGCAAATCGTGTTTTATAGCCTGCTTGCTCTAAAATAAATCGAATCAATTCCAAGTTATTGTCATTGTCTTCAATAATCAAAGCCGTCTTCATGTCGCCTCATCCTCTAGAACCGATGTATGTTTTTGCATGATAACTTTAGGCATTTTTACAGGTAAGTGAATGGTGAAAATACTGCCTTGCCCTAGTTGGCTAGTGACAGAAATATCGCCACCAATTAACTGGCTGAGTATCTTTCGCGATAGATACAAGCCTAAACCCGTGCCTAACGTTTTAATTCTTAAGGGTGAATCAATTCGTACAAAAGGCTTGAACAAGCTAGCTATATGTGCCTCGCTTAAACCGATGCCAGTGTCTTCTACCGCAATTAACAGTTGCTTGGCTTTAATGCTTGCAACTACCTTGACTGCCCCATGCTCAGTGTACTTTAACGCGTTACCCACTACGTTTAAAATCACTTGGTACAAACGTTTGCGATCTGTTTCTAACTTGATACCAGAAGGACAATTAATGGTTAAAGCTAATCTTTTATTTTCTGCAAGATGTTGTAGCGCATGTTGTACCTCTGTTAATAATGGCGCTAGCTCGAATTTTTCTACATGAACCTGTAAGAAGCCTGCCTCGATTTTAGAGATATCGATTACATCGGTAATTAGCGATAGCAAATGCTTGGCTGAATGATAGGCGCGGCCAAGCTGATCTTTTTGCTTCAGGTTAAGCTCACCAGACATGCCTTGCAGCACTACCCCTAAAAAACCAATAATCGAGTTAAGTGGCGTGCGCAATTCATGCGACATTGAAGCCACAAACATCGATTTAATACGGTCAGCTGATTCTGCGGCTTCACGCGCTTTTACTAACGAGGCTTGCAACGCTTTTTTTTGCGTAATGTCCTGCCCAATCGCAATCATTTGCCCTGAATCACTGCTGTTATCGTTGGCGACACTGACGATGGAACACTCGAACTCGATTTTCCTTTCATCTGCGCATTGTAAAAGTAACTCGACACCACGGAAATCTTCACCCCTTCTGGCACCAAGTCCAATTGCAGCAGATTTTTTCCGTGATTCTTTTACGACGAATAATTCGATGAAATTCTTACCAATCACTTCCTCTCGACTATAGCCAGTCGCTGTTTCTGCTTCTGGGTTGAACTCAACGATTTCCCCATTCATCTTAATTGTGATAATTGAAATAGGTGCATAGGTAACAACCGAAGCAAAACGCTGCTCACTTTCCTGTAAGGAGCGTGTCCTAGCTATCACCATTTGCTCCAGCTCTTCACTGTATTTCACAAGTGCCTGCTCGGCCTTACGTCGAATATCGGTTTCTATCGTCAGGCGCACCAAATCACCCATAGCACTCGTGAAATTTTGTTCGTCTAGTGTCCAGTCTCTTGCGCCGCCTACATGCTCGCAACATATGACGCCCACCACTTGTTGATTCAGCCAAACAGTGCTGTCAAGCAATGCGCCTATCCCTTGCGCAGATAAGTAACTCGACGCAAATTCTGCAGTTGCAGTATTAGAGTAAGCATCAGATGCGGCAATCACTAAATTAGCATTCAGTGCAGCAAAGTAATTAGGGTAATCTTTTACAGATAAAGTGGCTTCAGTGGGTGTAATACCGGCATTCAGGCGGAATAAATGTATGCACTTCAAAGTCTCCCCATTGTCCTGTAGCATCCATAGGCTTACTCTAGCTACTTGCAAAGCCTCAGCTAATTGCTGACAAATCACAGCAAATTTTTTCTCATCCGTGCCATTGCTATTGATGATTTTGGATAGATTGACGAGTGCTCTATTTTGCCTCACCAATTTTTCATCATGGCGATTAATGCGGTTCTTTAACCAAAGTGTAGCGAGTAAAAGTAAGATTAAACAACCTAAAATTAGCCAAACACGTACATCATCAAAGAGTGATTTAGCTACAAACGGGCCTATCATCCAACGCTCATAAATCTGTTGGCGCATTTCACTCGTTATCCCTGACAAGGATTTTTCTAATATTGTGTGTAACTCAGGGATTTGGCGGTTGGTTGCAAAACTGATTCTGTACATATAGGCCAGCTCGCCCGCATCTTTTAATTGCGTCAAGCCAGCCTCACTTGCCCAGTAGCTAGCCACAGGCAAATCGCTTACAAAACCATCTACCTCACCAAAGGCCACTTTTTTCAAACCCTCCTGGTTAGAGTCAACCAAGATTAACTGTAGATTTGGGTGATCTCTAGCTAATAACTCATATGCTGCGTAATAACCGACTACCGCGATTTTCCTGTTATTAAGCTGGCTTAAATTTGATGTGAGTTGGCTGTTTTGGCGCACAATCAAGTGCAGCGGCATTTTGAGATACGGCGATGTAAATTGCCAGTACTTAAGTCGCTCCGGTGTTTCTACAAAATCGATCACCATATCAACGCCTTTTTTCAGCGGATCAATCGTGGCTTTTTCTGCTGCGGTGGGTTTGGTAAATTGAAATTTGAAATTTGAATTAACAGTTTTTAACTGTTTTTCAATATGCTGTAGATATGCTGCTGAAATACCAACATGCTGGCCTTGGTCATTCAGGTAACTGATGGGCGCGTAATCAGATGAGCCAATCACTTTAACAACAGGGTGTGCAATCAGCCAATCCCGCTCAGCTTGTGTAAATTGTACCTGTTTAGCAAGTGCAATTTTGCTAGAAAAGCCAAATAGCAGGCTGAAGAGTGCCAAAGATAAAAGCAAACTTTTGCGGATATTCAAGCCCGTCAAAATTACACCCTTTGTTCTTATAGTTATTTACTGAGTATTATTAAATCTTTGACAACAATATTACCTTAAAATATAGGTAAGTCTATGAATATTTATATAAAATCGAGAGTACTTAAACACCCCGATTTCGCATAAAATCAGCCACGCCATACAATTGTTCAGCAAGCTTTAGCGTGAGATTTTCATCTAGATTCAATACTTGCATCGCTTGGATCATGCAATACATCCACTGATCGCGTTCAGCCTCGCCAATTGCAAACGGCATATGACGTGCTCTAAGTTTTGGATGACCATAGCGCTCAATATATAATTGCGGCCCACCGGTCCAGCCCGTTAAAAACATAAATAATTTTTCTCGTGAAGAGGTTAAATCGGCAGGATGCATTGCGCGTATGGTTGCTGCTCTAGGGTCGCGCTCCATGATGTCATAGAAGGCTTCTACCAGAGCGCGGACATTAGCAGTACCTGATTCTGCGCCACCTAAAAGCTCATAAAAAGTGGATTTGCTGCTGCCAGCTTCTTGTATTTTATCCAGCATCTAGTTAACTGGGTTTAATCAGGCTTGCTACTAGCTTGGCGCGTGTGCGCGCCTCATCCGTGTCTTTACCTTCAGCCAGCGCAACGCCCATCCGGCGCTTTACAAATGAGTGTGGCTTCCCGAATAAACGCACATCGCTACCAGGTATATTTAATGCGGCTTGCAGGCCATCATATTTAAGATTGCTTGATTCAACCCCGCCGTAGATCACAGCACTGGCACCGGGATTAGTCATACTGACATCCACTGGCAAGCCCAAAATCGCGCGCGCATGCAGCTCGAACTCACTTAGCCGCTGGCTACACATCGTCACCATGCCGGTATCATGTGGACGCGGACTCACTTCAGAGAACCATACGTGGTCACCCTTCACAAACAACTCCACACCAAATAAACCCAAACCGCCAAGTGCATCCGTAATGGTTTTAGCAATATGCTGGGCATTTTTAATCGCACCTGCTGTCATCGCTTGTGGCTGCCAGCTTTCTACGTAATCGCCACTTTTTTGGATATGTCCGATAGGCTCACAAAAATAAGTTTGGGTTTCGCCTTGCTGGTTTTTAGCACGTACTGTTAACAAGGTAATTTCGTAATCAAAATCAATTTGCCCCTCTACGATGACCACGCCCAAATTGACACGCCCGCCAGTGGCTGCATAATCCCAAGCAGCTTGCACCTGGGCGCGTTCAGTGACGCGCGATTGCCCTTTGCCGCTAGAGGACATGGTTGGCTTAATAAAACAAGGGTAACCGATTGCTGTTTGCCCATTTGCACCATCGCCAGTATTTCCATCAATGGCAGCTTGCAAGGCCTCTGCGCTACGCGCAAAAGCATAAGGTGAAACCGGTAATTGCAGCTCCTCCGCTGCGAGACGGCGGATACCTTCACGGTTCATGGTGAGTTGAACGGCCCTGA
Organism: Methylotenera sp.; assembly: GCA_036675645.1. Classification (GTDB taxonomy): domain Bacteria; phylum Pseudomonadota; class Gammaproteobacteria; order Burkholderiales; family Methylophilaceae; genus Methylotenera_A. The sequence continues at coordinate 11,402 of JAKFEP010000139.1, forward strand.
CCGTGGGGATAATAGTCGCTGTGCCCTCACGCTCAATTTCTGCCAGCGCATCAGTATTGAGCGCCTCAATCTCAGGCACGATTAAATCTGGTTTTTCTTTTAGAATTAATGCTTTAAGAGCTGCTGCATCAGTCATGTCGATGGTATAGGCGCGATGTGCCACTTGTTGGCCGGGTGCGTTTTCATAGCGGTCTACCGCAATCACCTCTACTCCAAACCGCTGCAATGCAATAATGACTTCTTTGCCGAGTTCACCACTGCCTAGCAACATGACTTTAGTGGCAGAAGGGGAAAGTGGTGTACCTAAAATCATAAAAAACCTGCAAGAAATGCGCTAGTTGGAATTAACGAAATGATAGCACGCGTAGATTAAGTCATTAAAAAACTTAAATGTATTTATTAAATATTGCGCACTGTAGTGCAGTGATGCGGAAATAAAAGGTTAAGCCTTAATGCCGTGTTTATCCATGCGATAGCGCATGGTCATACGGGTAATGCCTAGCTGGCGCGCAGCTTCCGAAACATTATTATGTGATACCTTTAATGCGTTTAATAACATGCTCTTTTCAGAGGCGTCTAGTGTCAGTTGCACTTGGTAGTCACTAGTTTGTGATTCTGTTTTTACAGTCCGCAACGCTAAATCACTAGCCATTATTTGCTCACCACTACTTAGCAATACCGCTCGACTGATTTGGTGACGTAATTCGCGTATATTGCCGGGCCAGTTGTACTCAGACAAAGCGTTTAATGCGCTTGTACTTAAACTATGTTTGGCAAGACCGTAGCGCTTCTCAGTAAGCTGCATAAAATGCTTAGCTAATAGAAGCACATCATCGCCACGTTCGCGCAACGGTGCCAGAGAAATCATCATCACGTTCAAACGGTAATATAAATCGGAACGAAATTTCCCTGTTTGTGACATTTCATGCAGGTCCCGATTGGTAGCTGCAATGATACGCGCAGGTACACTGCGCTCTTTGGTTGAGCCCAAACGGCGTACTACACGACGCTCCAGTACATTTAATAACTTGGCTTGCAAACTCAGTGGCAACTCACCAATTTCATCCAAAAACAAAGTACCGTCTTCTGCCGCTTCGATCAAACCGGGACGCGCACCTGTTGCGCCAGTAAACGCGCCTTTTTCATGGCCAAACAACTCGGCTTCTATCAATTCATTGGGTAGAGAAGCACAATCGACATGCACAAATGGTTTGTCAGAATTGGGGCAAGCAGCATGTAGCATACGCGCCGCCACGTCTTTGCCAGTGCCAGTCTCACCTACAATCAGTACCGTTGGCGGGGTAACTTCGTACTTAGCGCCAAGTTGTGCAATTCGGTCTATTTGTAAGCGTAAACTTTGTGCGGCAGCACTTTCTCCTATCAAACTGATATTGTCGGAGGTATGTGCGTTACGTTGCCGCGAATAATCCAAGCTGGTTTTAAGCTCGGCGGTTTTCTCGTTTTTCTGGACAATAAGTAAAAGCTCTTCTAAATCAATCGGCTTTTTCAAATAGTCATTGGCGCCTAACTTAATGGCATTGACCGCATCTGCAAAATCGCCATAAGCAGTCATCACAATCACCGTGATACCGCTGGCAACAAGCTCTGGTAAATAATCCAAGCCATTACCATCAGGCAAGCGCATATCCAGCAGCGCAATATCCGGCTCAAACTGCTTCACCACAGCGCGGGCGTCTTGTAGCGTTTCAGCATGCTCACACTCAAAGCCGGCCTTTTGCATGCGCTTTAACACCGCACGCGCAAACAAGGACTCATCCTCCACAATCAATATTTTTTTAGCTTGATTGAGTTGTGGAGTATAAACCTCGTTATTTGTTTTGTGCGAGAGCAAGTATTACTTTCGGTTAACTGTTAAGGCAAATCATTTTTTACCGCCAAACTCGTAGCGGAATCCTAACCAAGCTGCACGTGGTGCGCCAGGAAGCACGGCTAACACTTTAGACTCTTCACCAAATTGGCCATTTGCATCAAATAATGACTCAGCTAGGCGGCCGCTCAGGTTGTAATCACGATCGAAAATGTTGGTGGCTTTAGCAAACATTTTCCAGCCATTGCCAAAGTTGTATTGCGTATCAAGATTGACAATGAAGTAACCACTGATTTTACCTTTACCGGTAGCACACTCCTCACCGCCATCACATTGTGCTGCATTGGCTTGGTGCTTATTGTTTTCGTTACCAATTACATATTGGCTTGAATAACCAATCACATTGGCTCCAATGTTCCAGCTAGGCGTGACGGCGAACTGACCCCGCAACTTCAATTGGTGTAGCGGGATTGCAGGTAATCTATCACCATTTTTTGCTATAAATATCCCATCATTATCAAAGCCAGAAGAGTTCGAGCCATTCACAAACTCAACATCTGAATCATATGTTGCATGTACAAGGCTATAGGTAGCGCCCCATTTAAAACGGTCCGCAACACCATTTAAACCCAAATCAAGACCTTGGCGCTGCGTTCTGCCAACATTTTTAAAGTAGCCTGCACCAGCAAGTTGATTTGAAGCGACAAACTGAATATCGTCATGGTTTGTCGCGTGATAAACACCCGCATTCCAGTTAATTGAGTCAGTTAATTTACCACGGCCACCGAACTCATAGGTTTTAGCAACCACTTGATTAAGTGGTGGATCATCTGCCAAAGCCGCTGGCAACAGACATGGATTGGCTGGGTTAGAACAACCCACTTCAATGGCTGTTGGCGCACGGCTTGATTCACTATACGATGTATAAAAAGTCAAGCTATCATTCGGGGTATGCGTCAAGCCAATCGTAGGGTTTAAGCGAGTATAACTATCTCTAGCTGTAAGCGTTTGTGGCCCAGCATCGCCTCGTAACGTATCCACGTTATCAATTCGAGTGAAGTTCCAGCTTGCGCCTAAATTTAAATGCCATTTATCATTAAGTGATAGCGTATCTGTTGCAAATAAACGGGCAGTATATTGCTTACCTGTTAAACCGGTTGTTTGACGCTGAGGTAGAGCGCCATCACCTTCAAAAGTTGGTGCGCGCGTTGGGTCAAACACCACATCGCTGCCAGGGAAACCGCCGATAATACCATCATCAATTGCTTCACTATCTGCCGAAACGTTGACTTGCTCAGACTGCTTAAAGCGAATCAGACTGTAGTCATAACCAGCGCCCACTACAAATTGATTTTCTTTACCCATAAAGTCTTCATTAAAGGCGAATTGACCAGTAAAACCATAAGTATCTTGTTTGGTATTAGTGCGATTCAACACTGAGCCGATAAGCTCACACTCTTCACCTGGGTCACAGGTAATTCCAGGGTAGCCAGGATAATCATCCTCAAACTCCGCTTCGTAGCCATCACCATTTAATGTTCCACGATTCGCTTTTTTGTAATAGACATTACCAGAAAATAAAGTGTCATCATTCATCCAATGTGATCCATTAAGCGTCAGCATGTGTGAATAATTCTTAGTTTGATCTGGACGAGTATGAATTTGGTCCCTATCACCACGTAACAAGAACTCTGGTGTTAAGCCGTTACCAATCAGGTTGTTATCGCTTCCGATGTAAGCCAAATCCAACTTGGTCGCTTCATTTTGCCAACCAGTTTTGGCAAATAATTGATTGACATGTGATGGAGAATATTTTCTCCAGCCATCCTCTGTGGTGTGCTGGAACCCAATCATATAGTCCACTGAACCATCCTGAGAAACGCCACCATACTCAACTAGCGCACGCTGACGACCCCATGAGCCTGCTTCATATTCAACCGCTGCACCTAGATTATCTCTACCGCTCTTGGTTTGAATTGCAATGGCACCGCCTAGTGTGTTCAAACCATAAAGCGGATTTGAACCAGGCACGACTTGCATACTGACGATGGCAAAACTCGGGATTTTGTCCCATGAAGTCACATCACCAAAAGGCTCATTTACGCGCACACCATCAATATAAGTGGATAAGCCTTGTGAGTTGCCCAATAGTGGCGAAGATGAATAACCACGAAAATTAATTTCAGGTTGCCATGGATTACCGCCTAACTCAGTAACGGTAACGCCTTGCATATTGTTATTCATATAATCTGCAATAGAAACCCCAGTTTGGTCATTGATGTCTTTGGGTGCTGCCATTTGCACATTCGCAGGTACTTTATGAAGTGGCAAACCGATGCCTTTCAAAGGTGTACTGGAATAAACTTCCACTTTTTCAGTGGTGATATTGGTGACCTCTTCGGCTACGGCCAAGTAAGGCAAAGCATTTGCTACCAGTGCCGCTAGTAACATCGATTTTGGTTTGTTGATTGAATTCATACTCTTCCCCAGGTATAGATAATTATATTTTGCTAATCCAGTGAAAAATATGCAAATAACGTGCCTCATGAGCAATAAACCAAAACATCAAAATAGATCAATGAGTTAACCAGACCCGTTAGCTAGTACAGCCATTATAAGCCGAATATATGGTTATATACAACCAACAATGGTGGCTGTATATAACCAGGGCAAGGTGTCAAATACTGTTCAGTAATTGTTTTGGTGCCACATTCAGGTAGCCGCGGATCACTCCCCATGCGGCAAGTGGAATTAATACAAGTGCAATTGCCAGCACGCTTAGCGCCAGTATTAAATTGAATTGATATGGAATATCCAGCACAAAACGGCTTAGATAAAAACTTAATCCGCTAGCAACGACCACCGCTACGATCGAGGCAACAACGCCAATACTGATAAACTCAGTCAGCATAGTCAGTGTGACTTGCTTACGCGATGCGCCCAGCATGCGTAATAAAGCCGTTTCTTGCACGCGCGAAGTACGTGTGGCAACCAGCGCCGCATACAATACGACAAGACCAGCCAGCACACAGAAGCTAAATACAAAGCTCACCGCCGTTGCAAGTTTACTCATAATGTCACGCACCTGATTCATCACACTGGCAACATCAATTATGGTGAAATTGGGGAATTGCTGTAGCATGCGATTGAGCGCGTTATCTTGGCTATGAGGCAAGTAAAATGCCGTCATATAACTCGCGCTAAATTTAGCCAAGGTTTGCGGTGGCGTCACTGCAAAAAAATTGGCGCGCATGCTGTCCCACTCTACTTTGCGTATACTCGTCACCGTTAAGGTGATTTTACTGCCAGCAATATCATAAGTCAGCTTATCGCCCAGTTTAATATTCAACGCCTCTGCAATGTCCAGCTCTAGCGATAGCAGCGGCGCAGCCGCCTCATCGGCGCGCCACCAACGGCCTTGTAGCAGTTTGTTATCAGTTTGCATAACGGCAGCCGAAGACATATTAAACTCTCGCGATACCAGGCGTTTTGCACGGTCATCTGTAAACATTTCTGCATTGATAGGCTGACCATTTTTCTCTACCAGCCGGCCACGAATCATGGCAAACACTTGTGGACTAGTCTGATTAGAAATCTGGTTGATAAACGCTTTAATTGGCTCGACTTGATGTTGCTGAATATTAATAATAAAACGATTGGGTGCATCAATGGGTAGCGATGCTTGCCAAGATTGCATCAGGTCGGTTTTAATCATCACCAGTAACATCAGCACCATTGCGCCCAAACTAAAGCCAATGATCTGGGCAATGGATAAGCCTAAGCGTCGTTTTAAACTAGCCAAGCCCAAACCAATCGCATTCGTTATATTTTTACTTAGGCTGATACGATGCAATAACAAGGCCAAGGCGTAGGCCAGCAACCCTGCAATCAAGCAAATGCCAAAAATGCCCGCCAAAAATGCCAGTGCCAGTTGAAGCGTTTTAGCCATCCATATAATCAGCAAGATAATCACGACGACGACTGGTAAGTAATTCAACCAAACTTTGCTGGGAATTATCACAAAATTACGTCGTAAAATTTGGATGGTCGGGATATTTTTTAGCGC
>JAKFEP010000189.1:0-17199 GCA_036675645.1 Methylotenera sp.
CTCTAGAATGGTGTCTGTGTTTTACACACAGTCAATTTAATTACTGAAAAGGAAATATGATGAAACTGAACATTAAGAGTCTTCTAGTTGTTACTGCATTAACTTTACCATTATCTGCTTTTGCGGCTGAAGGTGATCCTGTATCTACCAAACTAAGTGATACCGTTATTACCACCAAAGTAAAAGCTGAATTTGCTAAAGATAAAGCAGTTAGCGCGTCTGACATTAAAGTGGAAACTGATAGCAATGGTTTAGTTCAGTTGTCAGGCACTGCAAAATCACAAGCTGAAGCTGAGCAAGCAGTAAAAATTGCCAAAAATGTTAAAGGCGTTACTGGAGTTAAAAGCGATATCGTAGTTCAATAATTACGGTTCAATAACTGCTAATTAACTTCTACACATTTTATCTTTAAAGTTTTACTCTAAAGTTGTAGTCAGTAAAACGGGGCTTTACGCCCCGTTTTTTTATTTCATTTAATGTAAATCTCTAAGTTTTAGCCGCCGCCTGCAATACCATTTCCATCGCCTTACAGTTGGCTTTCGCATCTTCTAACGTTAAGTAAGGCGCTTTATCATTTAATACACAGTCACTGAAATGTTCGACTTCCAGATTAAAATGGTTACTTGGCGCAAAGCGTTCTTCTGCATATTTGCCGTCCTCTAGCGCCCATGAAATCACTGGTACATCATTCTGGAACACCCATGCCGCATGGCATTTAACCCAACCTTTGGTGCCGATGATTTCATATTCTGATTTTCTGCTACGCTCAAAACTGATATCGAAATGGCCAAAGCGCGCACGTCCTTCAGCGTCATTTCCGAAATCCAGCACGCCGCTCATTACCGTGTCTGCGCCATGCTCATTCAATTTAGCGTGGGCAATGATTGATTTTGGCTCCGTCGGTTTTCCATTCTTTTGAAAGCACCAGCGCAAACTATGAATCGCATAAGGGCCAATATCCCACAGTGCACCACCGCCATCCGCCATGCTGCGATTAATGCGATACATGCGTGCTTGTTTCATTAAAAATGAAAAACTGGCTCGAGCAGAAAGTACATCGCCTATCAGGCCAGATTGTATAATTTCTTGCAGGCGTTGATGCTGCGGATGAAAGCGATACATAAATCCTTCCATCACCTTCACCTTATTTTTGATAGCCGCAGCTTCAATTGCCTCAATATCCTTTACTGACAATGCCATTGGCTTTTCTATCAGTACATGCTTGCCAGCATTAATGCATTTAAGTGCCCATTGGGCATGCTCCTCATTTGCCATTGGACAATATACAGCCTCTACATTTTTATCCTGTATCAATGCATCCATATCGTCGTAACATTGCACGCTATTCGCGTAGCAGGGCGCATATTTTTCAAGCATTGCTTTCGCCGCTCCGGGACGACGGCTGGCTATCGCCACCAGTTGTGAATTGGGCGCTTCAATAATTGCCGGCAGTAAACGCTCATTTACGCGTGCAGCGCCTAAGATGCCCCATTTAAGCCGACTCATACTTCACTCCATTTTATCGAGCAACCAATACTGGCAATTTGCATTTCTGGTCCTTTGCCTGTTTCAGCCACTTGCTTCATGGCGTAAAACAAGTCGCGTGTACTATTGAGCGCTGTTTCTTTATGGCTTTCATCAAAGCGGCCACGATACTGCAACTGGCCTTGACTATTGAATCCAAAAAAATCGGGTGTGCACACGGCTCCATAATCTTTAGCCACTTGCTGGTTGGCATCTAACAAATAGGGAAACGGGAAATCCATCTCACGTGCAATGATTTGCATATTTTCAACGCTATCTTCAGGATAGTCAGTGGGGTCGTTTGACATAATGGCAACTGTGTTAATGCCCAGCATTTTTAACTCACTGACATCATAAATAAGCCTGGGCAGAATAGCTTTTACATAAGGGCAATGATTGCATATAAACATCACCAACAAGCCGTTTTTGCCCATCACCAAATCTAGCGAGACCAAATTACCATCAACATTCACCAGATTGAAATCAGGTGCTTGCCAGCCAAAATTGCACACAGGTGGGTTGATGCTTGCCATACTTAATGCACTTTCAAATACGAAATAATCATGTTTATGTTACCACTTTCTGCTTTTTTATTTAAACTTGCTGCATGAGCAACTTACGATTTTACAGCCCAAATAAATTACGTGTAGGCGCCATCATTAAATTAAGTGATAACGCCGCCATTCATGCCACCAAAGTCATGCGATTGAATGTGGGCGACACGCTTAAATTATTTGATGGTGATGGCCTTGATTACACCTGCGAGCTGCTTAGCATTAAAAAAAACGAGACCCTCGCAAAAATTGAGGCAAATGCCTCAGTGAATAACGAATCGCCATTGCACATCACCTTGTTGCAAGGCATCTCCAGCGGCGACCGCATGGATTACACCATTCAAAAAGCGGTAGAGCTTGGGGTGGCAGAAATTCAGCCCCTATCTACAGAACGCAGCGTAGTGAAGCTATCGGCCGAACGTGCAGAAAAGCGCCTAGAGCACTGGAAAAACGTGGTTATATCTGCCTGCGAGCAATCCGGACGTGCAAAAGTGCCCAAAATAGCCAAACCCATTACTTTAACAGCATGGCTGGCGGCTAATATCCATGCGGGTGCTGGCGATGTGGATTTTAGTCATGCACGCATCTTGTTAAATCCAGTTGGTGCCAAACCGTTATCTGCACTGCCAAATACAACACAAAATATTCATTTACTGATTGGCGCAGAGGGCGGCCTCAGCCAAGCAGAGATTGACTTAGCGACCAATCACGGCTTTCAATCCATCGTGCTTGGCCCACGTATTTTACGCACTGAAACTGCAGCACTCACCGCAATTGCGGCTTTACAAACTGTTTTAGGCGACTTTTAACCAAAAACAATAAACCACATTAATATTTGTAATTTATGCAGAATTAATTTAATATTTTGTAAATATTACAAAATATACATATAACTTTTACAAAGTACATCCTAATGTCGCTCGCTAACTCCATTCGTACTCGGCGCAAATCGCTAAATATTACCCTGCAATCGCTGGCCGACAGGACAGGTGCCGATGCGGGCAATCTGTCGCGTATTGAGCGCGGTGAATTAGGTATTAATGAGACGCTGTTGCGTAAAGTAGCGTCAGCACTTGATTGTACGCCCGCCTACTTATATGCAATGAGTGAAACTAATCCAGTCTCTACAAACCTCGCCAATCCCTCAAGCGAACAAGGGTTCGTCAACTGGTTTCGTAGCGCCACGCCTTATATCCATGCTTTTGGCGGCCGTACCTTTGTGATTGCGTTTGGGGGCGAGGTGATGAGTGACAATCAGTTTGCCGCACTTTCACATGATTTAAACTTGTTGGCTAGCCTGGAGGTCAGGCTGGTGTTAGTACATGGTGTGCGCCCGCAAATCGAGCAACGTTTAAAACGTGCCAAACTTACCCCTATTCTGCATAACGGCTTGCGTGTTACCGATGACGCGGCGATGGAAATTGTAAAAGAGGCCAACGGCGCAGTGCGGGTAGAGATCGAAGCGCAGCTATCAATGGGATTAATCAACTCCCCGATGGCAGGTGCAGATATTCGCGTAGCGAGTGGCAATTTTGTAACTGCAAAACCACTAGGCGTGCGCGATGGCGTGGATTTACAGCACACCGGTGAGGTGCGCAAAGTGGATGCCCTTAGTATACAGCGGCGTTTAAACGATGGCGAGCTGGTACTACTCTCCCCGCTTGGATATTCGCCTACCGGTGAGGCGTTTAATTTAAGCTTAGAAGATGTAGCGGTAAGTGCAGCCATTGCGCTGGATGCAGATAAACTGATTTTTTTAATGGACAGTGCTGGCGTGCATAATTTGCGTGGCGAATTACTACGTGAAATGACAGCTGGAAAAGCGCAAAACTTACTCAACAATGTTGAAGCGAGCGATGACCCGATCAATGTCTCAGACGATGTTACCTATTATTTGCCAGCTGCGATACGCGCCTGCGACCAAGGCGTGGCGCGTGTGCATTTGATCAGCCGGCACATTGACGGCGCAATTATTCAAGAACTATTCACCCACAGCGGCATAGGCACCATGGTAACCGAATTACCACTTGAGACCATGCGCCAAGCCGATATTGACGACGTTGGTGGTATTCTTAAATTAATAGAACCACTAGAAAATGAAGGCATTTTGGTGCGGCGCGGGCGCGAACGCATAGAGATGGAAATCGACCATTTTTATGTGATGGAACATGACAGCCGCTTGATTGGTTGCGCTGCACTTTACCCGTTTCAACAAGAAGATTCTGGACAAGAATCTATGGCCGAATTTGCTTGCCTGGCAATAGACCAACAATATCGTGGAGGCGGTCGTGGCGATAAGTTATTTAACTTTTGCCAGGTACGCGCCAAGGAATTGGGCTTTAAACAACTATTTTGCCTGACTACGCGTACAGAACATTGGTTTATAGAGCGCGGTTTTGTTGAACGGCCGATAGAACAGTTGCCTCAGCAAAAGCAAGCTTTATATAACTTTCAGCGCAAATCTAAAGTGTTTGTTAAAACGTTATAGCTGCTTTTAGCCTGGCTTTTTAGTTACAATAGGCGAAAATTTAGAAGGCTATTTTTAGAATAGCCAATTTTCAGAAAGTATAGTCATGCAAAAAACTGCAGCCGCACTTAAAGCGCAAATACTTGCCGAAGCGCTACCTTACATTAAACGTTTTTTCGATAAAACCATCGTCATTAAGTACGGTGGCAATGCCATGACTGACGAACACTTAAAGAACTGCTTTGCTCAAGATGTGGTATTGCTCAAACTCGTTGGTATGAACCCGGTGGTTGTGCATGGTGGTGGCCCGCAAATTAACGAAATGCTCGATAGATTGGGCAAAAAAGGTGAATTTATCCAAGGTATGCGCGTCACCGATGCCGAGACCATGGACGTAGTAGAAATGGTACTTGGCGGGCAAGTCAATAAAGAGATCGTCAACCTGATTAACCGCCATGGCGGCAAAGCGGTTGGCCTAACCGGCCAAGATGGCAACTTTATTCATGCGCAAAAGCTGCTGATGGAGGACCTAAGCGACCCGACTAAAATGATTGACGTTGGGCAAGTTGGCGAAATTACTGCGATAGATCCCAGCATCATCAGCTTTTTAGACACTGGCGATTTCATCCCAGTGGTCGCGCCGATTGGCGTGGGTGAAGATGGCGACACCTTCAATATTAATGCTGATGTTGTGGCAGGTAAATTGGCGGAAATTTTAGGTGCGGAAAAATTAATCCTGCTCACAAACACACCGGGCGTACTGGATAAAGCAGGCAACTTGCTGACCGGCTTAACCCCCAAGCAGATTGATGATTTAGTGATTGACGGCACTTTATCTGGCGGCATGTTACCCAAAATTGGTTCTGCGCTTGATGCAGCACGTAGTGGTGTAAGAAGTGTGCATATTATCGATGGGCGCGTAGAACATGCGCTATTGCTGGAAGTGTTAACTGACGAAGGCGTTGGTACGCTCATTAAAGCAAAATAATTGCATTCTCCATTTCATTGCTAAACCTGTGTTAACTGCGTCGCTTACAGCTTGCCGTGCCAATTGCACTGTCAGCGCTGTGCGCTTCTTGTTGCCTTGTTTTAGCTTCGAACTGGAGTTGCAAGATGTCTAAACAAGTATGGGTGTTTGATTTAGACGACACCCTCCACAACGCTTCTGCGTATATCTTTCCTGTGATGAACCGCGCCATGACGCAATACATCATGGATGCGCTTACATTAGACGAAACCGAAGCCCACACTTTACGCCAGCATTATTGGCGGGTGTATGGTGCCACCCTTAAAGGCCTAATGCGCCACCATGGTGTTGATGCTCACCACTTTCTACAGGAAACCCACCGTTTTATGGATTTACCCGATATGGTGATTCAAGTGAAACGCCTACGCAGCCTGATTAAAAGCTTGCCCGGGCGCAAGTGTGTGTTCACTAATGCACCCAAAAACTACGCTGAGCGTGTGTTGAAATTGATGGGTATTGCAGATTGTTTCGAACTGGTATTCAGTGTGGAATCAACTAAGTTTCATGCCAAACCTTCGTTACGCGGTTTTCAAATGTTATTGAAAACTTTAAAAACCAACCCCAAACACTGCGTGATGTTAGAAGACAACCTTCCTGCATTGATGACTGCAAAACGCTTAGGGATGCAAACGATTTGGGTGACAAAAAAACCGCAAAAACCAAATTTTGTAGATTTCAGGATAAATTCTGTGTTAGCGCTTACTCACCTTCCTCGTTCACCTTAAGCTATAATAAAAATAATAAATAAAATTAAAAAGAAAATATTAAGGGGAATATCGTGGCATCTGAACGAAAACAACAGATATTAGAGACGCTTGCGCATATGCTGGAAAATCCCAAGCGTGAAAAAATCACCACAGCTTCACTGGCCGCCAAGCTCGATTTAAGTGAGGCCGCACTCTACCGCCACTTTGCCAGCAAAGCACAAATGTTTGAGGGTTTGATTGAATTTATCGAACTTTCAATTTTTGGCGTACTGAACAAAATCACAAAGGACGAACAAGACGGCGCTAAACAAGTACAGCTCATCGTGAGTATGCTGCTTAAATTTGCTGAGAAAAATCCTGGCATGACACGTGTGCTGATTGGTGACGCGCTGGTGAACGAAGATGACGCATTACAAACACGGGTAAATCAACTGCTTGATCGCCTGGAAATCAGCCTAAAACAAAGTTTAAAAATTGCGGTTGCCGGGTCAGGCAAAAAAATCATGCCAGAAGCGCAGGCCAATTTGATGATGTGCTATGTAATCGGGCGCTGGCATCAATTTGTTAAAAGCGGATTTAAGAAAAAGCCGACTGAGCTATTGCAAACCCAGGCAAACTTACTGTTTGTATAACTTTAATCTTTAACAGCAGATTTTAACGCAGCTAAACGAGCTTCAAATATTGCTGCTTTAATCTTTTCTGGTTCAGCATGTTGTTTTGCAGTCGCGCCAGCATCTATATTCTGTGCGGCTTGCAGAGCAGTTAAAATCAAGTCTGTTTCTGGTAATGCACAATTCTCCAAACCTGTTCTGCCACGGCTATCGCACTCGCAGGCTTTTAAGAAATCGTTAAATCTTTCTGGTTGCCGAAACGCATCTAGCTCGATTAAAAACTCCAGTAAAGTATCTGGTCGCATTTTTGATGCCTGGTGTAACTTGCCATGAAATCTAGCGACCATTTGCGCCAGGTCTTTACAATCATTTGGCACGCGTAATCTTTTACAAACGTCTTTAAGTAAGTGCACACTTCGTGCCTCATGCCCAATATGTCTCGGCAGAATTTCCGCTGGTGTGGTGCCTTTACCTAGATCGTGCACGAGTGCGGCAAAGCGAATGGGCAAGCTAAAGTTTTGCTTAGCCGCATAATCTATCACCATCATCACATGTATACCGGTGTCAATTTCCGGGTGATGCAGCGGCGGTTGTGGTACGCCCCAAAGCCTATCAAGCTCTGGCAGAATTTTTTGCAGTGCGCCGCAATCGCGCAGTACTTCAAACATGCGGCTAGGTTTGGCTTCCATTAAACCTCTACTCAGCTCTTGCCACACGCGCTCTGCCACTAGTGCATCCACCTCACCGTTTTGCACCATCTGGCGCATTAACGCTAAGGTTTCTGGTGCAATCGTAAAATCGGCGAACCTGGCCGAAAAGCGTGCTGCCCGCAGAATGCGTACCGGGTCTTCTGCAAACGCTGCACTGACATGGCGCAACGTTTTCGCTTGTATGTCTGCCTGACCATTAAACGGATCGATCAAAAGACCGTCTGGCGCCTTGGCCATAGCGTTAATAGTAAAATCGCGGCGGGCTAAATCTTCTTCCAAGGTCACATCTGGCGCGGCATGAACAGCAAATCCCTTGTAACCTGCGCTGGTTTTGCGCTCGGTACGCGCCAGCGCATACTCTTCGTGCGTTTTAGGATGTAAAAATACCGGGAAGTCTTTGCCAACAGGCTTGTAACCTGCATCCAGCATAGCTTTTGGTGTAGCACCAACGACTACATAATCATGGTCTTTTACTGGAAAGCCTAGTAGCTCATCGCGCACGGCGCCGCCTACGCTATAGACCTTAAAACCGTCTTTAACCATGCTTATCACGCATGTTTATCTGCGTGCATTAATTGCACGGCCTGCGGCATCTGATTTAATTGTTCGGCCTGCGGCACTGCGGAAACCATCATAAGCGGCACGAGGATTGAGGTTGAGCAGGTATTCTGGTACGACGACATCTAGCGAAGTGGGGATGACATTAAGTTCATCTGCAATGGGCAATATAGTGATGCTATCCACTTGCATTGAGCGGATATTGTCACGCGTCATCAGCTTAATAGGCATCAGTTCCAACATAAAAGCTTGCAACATTGATAGCCTATCATTCAGGCCAATAATTGGACGTTGCTTACCCAAAATATCCATCACTTTTTGGACTAACGCTTTTAAAGTATAGATTTCTGGCCCACCCAATTCATAATTATTTCCGTAAGTGGCAGTGTTTTCCAATGCATTAACAAAGCACTGCGCTACATCTTCCACCCAAATCGGCTGAAATTTTGCACGAGGTTTTGCCAATGCGATCACCGGTAAAAACTTCACCAAATGCGCGAACATATTGATAAAGTTGTCATCACGTCCAAAAATAACCGATGGTTTAAAAACGGTGATATTTAATTTTTCACTGAACTCATTGACTGCCGCTTCGCCCGCGGCTTTGCTTTTTAAATAAGCACTTGGTGCATTTTTACTGGCTTGCAAGGCGCTCATATGTAACAAGCGTGAGATCCCCAGTTCGTCACAAATTTGTGCCACACGACGCGGCAATTGGTGGTGCATTTTCTCAAAACTGCTTTTACCAGTTTCATGCAAAATGCCGACTAGATTAATCACAGCGTCACTGCCTTTTAATGCATCTTTAAGTGCATAATTATCGGTAATATCACAATTAACCACTTGCACATTCGGCAATAGAATCAAGTGTTTTGCTGCTTCGCGCCGACGTGATAGCACTTTGACCTGGTAACCTGCCTGGTCTAGCTTTGTGACCAAACAGCTACCCACAAAGCCGGTGCCGCCCAAAATGGTAATATTTTTTATCGTCATGTTATTTACTACTAAAGTTAATATTTACTCGATACTAAGACTTAACTCGCTTGCCTGTTCTGACTCTTGCTGAGCCTCTGGGTTGCTTGAAATCGTGCCATACTTACTGGGAATTACACCCAACCGCTGTTTAAGCGGCCTGCTTTTCAAGCCCAAACGCGGTGCATACAAATGCGCATTGGCCATCACTTTTTGCACATATAGCCGCGTCTCACTAAACGGTATCGTCTCTGCATAAATCGCCCCTTCCAGCGGACCTGCTGCCATCCATTTTTTGGCGCGGCTAGGCCCTGCATTATAAGCAGCAGTGGCCATGGTTTCCTGCCCACTCATCAGGTCTTTGGTATAACTCATATAATAAGTGCCTAATGCAATATTGGTATCCAGGTCATGGATCATGCCATGGTGATAATCACTTACCCCAGCACGACCCGCAATCCATTTGGCAGTCGCAGGCATCAACTGCATGAGACCCGCGGCGCCCACACCGGATTTTGCATAGTGCATAAATCGGCTTTCCTGCCTGGTAATGCCATACACCCAGGCTTCATCCACTTCGTTATCTGCTGCCGCATCCTTGATTAAATCACGGTAAGGGGTTGGGTAACGCAGCGCAAAATCGTGCATTTCTGTGGTTTTATCTGCGGTGATAATGGCTAAATCGTACCATTTTCTGCGCTGTGCAAACTCTGCAGCTGCCAGCAACTGCTTGTCATCAAGCTCTTTGCTCGCATGCGCCCATTCGCTTTTAGCTTCCCAGCGCAAATCGACTCTTTGCAATGCTTCCACACGCTGAAACGCTTCTGTATTGGCGATTTCTGCAACCTCTTCGTCAGTGACCTTGTGCATGTTAAGCGGCGCAGATATTGCACCATCAAGCTCTTCTTGCGCCAGCCAACCATAAAAATGCCGCTCTGTAGAAAGCTTGGCAAATAATGTATTAGCTTCTAACGATTGGTTTTTCGCTTTCAGCGCACGCGCTTTCCAGTAACGCCAAGCCCCTTCCCCCGCTTGGTCTGGATGCATTTTAGATATTGCAAGCAACACTACATCCCAGTTTTTTTCGCGCAAGCCAGCGCGCGCATACCAAGCCAATTGCTCCTTACCTAGAGCCTCTTCCTTATTCGGCTTGACACTCTCTGCAAGCTTAAACCACCCTAGCGCTTCAGGTTCGTGCCTGAGAGCCGCCTGCCAGGCTAACCTGCCATAAAAATAACTTTTATCTTCTGGCTGAAATAAGTCTGCAACTTTATTAAATGCGTTCAAGGCTTGCTGCGAATTGGTTTTGGATAATCGGGTAAGTGCAAATAAATTCAGCTCGCGACCCAGCCGCGTTTTAAACGAAATACTTTTTTTGGCTAGCACTGCAGTGGGATTGTTATAGGCTTTGTCAATTTGTTGATATTGACTCACCGTAAATGTTTTAGAGCGTTTGATAATGGATTTAGCCAACGCCATCCGGTTATCGGCTAATGCTAGCCTCAGCCGCTCAAAAATAGCATGTTCGTCAAGTACACCGGCAGCTTGCATGCGATCATATAAATTAGCACAGTTTGCTGCTTGTTCCTTAGGCTGCATCCACAATGATTTTGCGCCTTCTAACACTGAGGCATCCCCCAACTCAGCGCTAGCTTCAGCCGCATAACAGGCGACAGCACTGTCTTCTAACTGATAATGGGAAACCTCACCGGAGAAATTTTCCCAATCTTGTTGTTTCGCTAGTTTTTTTAAATACTCGCCACGCAGCCTGTCAGCAAAGGGGTAATCGCTGTATTGATTCATAAAATCTATCACCGTCTGGTTGTCTGCTTCTTCCAGATTCAGCAACATCAGCCAGTAATCAGCATAGGGCGCGAGAATGTAATTTTGATGTTGCAGTTGCTGTACATGTTCGGATAAAGCAATGGCGTTTTTTTTATCGTAAGCCATGCGCGCTTGCAAAAACTCCACATCTCCGCTAGCGGCATATGCCCTAGAAGATAATAGCCATAGTGATCCCACAGCTATAAGGGTAAGTTTGATAATTGGGTTTTTAAAAAAATTCAGCATATCAAAATCCGCGTCTTAAAATCTAATGACGCGCGAAATAAGAAACAGCACAAACATGGCTGCTAAAGACAAGCCCAGAAACTTGATAGCGACCATTAGATAAGTGAGGTATTTTTTATTCTTGGTAACAACATAGGCAGCCAGCAGCACAAACATGGCAATTAGCAGCAACATTAACACTAAACGAAGAATTATCACGTTGCGATCCTAATTAGCTAGTGACCAAATTAACTGAAATGCGGCATTAGATTGGGCGTAAAAAATGCAGTCTGCTCTTGAAAACCTGTAGGGGCTTCTGCAATATTATCGAAAGTAGTGAACTCCCAAGCACTCTCATCTGCCAACAAGGCACGCAGCAAGGCGTTATTCAGTGCATGTCCGGATTTATAGGCAGTAAATGCGCCCAGCAGGGGATGGCCTAGCATATACAAATCGCCAATCGCATCTAATACTTTGTGCTTGGCAAATTCATCTTCATAACGCAGGCCATCAGTATTCAGAATGCGATATTCATCTAGCACTATCGCATTATCTAAGCTACCACCACGCGCCAAGCCATTGGCACGCAGGTATTCAACTTCATGCATAAACCCGAAAGTTCTGGCTCGGCTAATATCTTTAACATAAGTATTATCTTTAAAATCCAGCTTGACATTGCTGCCAGAGTTCTCAAATACAGGATGCGCGAAATCAATGGTGAAATCCATCTTAAAGCCGTGGTAAGGCTCAAATTTCACCCATTTATCGCTGTCTTTAATCTCAACTAATTTTTTGATTTTAATGAATTTTTTAGGTGCAGCTTGTTCAGTGATGCCCGCTTGTTGCAATAGGTAGATAAAAGGGCCCGAGCTGCCATCCATAATAGGGATTTCAGAAGCAGTTACTTCAACAATAATATTGTCTACGCCCAATCCGGCCAACGCTGACATTAAGTGCTCCACGGTGGCAACACGCGCACCATTGTGTTCTAGGGCAGAACACATGCGCGTATCACGCACCGCGTCAGGCCGTGCTTGTATAG
This sequence comes from Methylotenera sp., assembly GCA_036675645.1. Taxonomy (GTDB): domain Bacteria; phylum Pseudomonadota; class Gammaproteobacteria; order Burkholderiales; family Methylophilaceae; genus Methylotenera_A. The sequence goes on from JAKFEP010000189.1 coordinate 12,222, forward strand.
TAGGCGCACCGGGCAAATCGGCACGCACAAATACAATACCGGCATCAATTGCAGCAGGCTTTAAAGTGAGGGTCACTTTTTCACCATTATGCAAACCAACGCCAGTGGCACTGACCTGTTTTTTTAAAGTTCTTTGCTTTAGCATCTTACTCTTTAGCTTTTCCTTGGCACTTAATTAGCGTGCATACCCATCGGCAAGCACCTTACAACATAAGCTATTTTAAACCTTTACTTACATTAAATCTTTATCAAATCATACTAACGACTAATCAGCTTGTTTGCGCAAAAATGCAGGAATGTCATACTCTTCAACCCCTGACATTTTCATCGCCTCCACTTGTGCACGGCGATTATTTTGACTAAACACCGCCGGCGCTTCATCTGCCATTACTTCATTTACAAACAGCGGTTGGCTGTGCGTACCTGTCATCAACGTTGTCATCACACGTAACTCTGGTTTAGCTTGACGACGTGCGATTGAGCCGCTTAAGCCAGTCGCTACCATGGTGACGCGTAATTTGTCGCCCATTGTTTCATCCATTACATTACCTACAATCACCGTCGCATCTTCTGCAGTGAACTCTTTAATCGTGTTCATCACATCGTAGTACTCTTTCATTTTAAAGCTGGCGCTGGCAGTGATATTAATTAAAACGCCGCGTGCATTAGCCAAGTTGACGTCCTCTAACAATGGGCTAGCCACTGCTTGTTCTGCTGCGATTCTGGCGCGGTCTGGTCCACTCGCTTCTGCACTTCCCATCATGGCCATACCCATTTCACTCATTACTGTGCGCACATCGGCAAAGTCCACATTCACCAAACCTGGGCAATTAATAATCTCAGCAATACCTGAGACAGCATTATGCAGCACGTCGTTCGCGGCACGGAAAGCTTCTAAGAAGGGTACATCTTCGCCCAGTACTTCCATTAATTTTTCATTTGGAATCACAATCAATGAGTCAACGTGTTGTGACAGCTCTTCTAGGCCATCGCTCGCCACCTTGGTGCGTTTGCCTTCAAACGCAAATGGTTTAGTAACGACGGCAACAGTCAGAATACCCATTTCTTTGGCCACTTCAGCAATAATCGGCGCTGCGCCTGTACCAGTGCCGCCACCCATACCTGCCGTAATAAACAGCATATCCGCGCCATCAATCATTTCTGCAATGCGGTCACGGTCTTCCAGCGCAGCATCACGGCCTACCTCTGGTTTAGCGCCTGCGCCTAAGCCTTTGGTGATTTCAGCACCAATTTGCAATACCGTTTTGGCCTGGCTCTTTTTCAGCGCCTGCATGTCGGTATTAGCGCAAATAAATTCTACGCCGCTCAGGTTTTTAGTCATCATGTGCTCAATTGCGTTACCACCGCAACCACCCACACCTATGACTTTAATCACCGCTTCTTGTGAATCTTTCTCCATAATTTCAAACATCATATTTCTCCTTTGCCTTTAATATTTGAGCTGACGCATTTAATTTTTAAGCGCGCCAAGCTCTGTCCTAAAACTAGTCCTGCCCTAAAACAACTACTTAATTGCTACAACCTACAACCACTCACTAAAATTCTAAAAATTTCCTTGAAACCATGATTTCATTTTTTCGAAAATTCTTCCCACCGGGTTCGATTCCATTTGCCCGGAAATCTGCCGTTCTAATTGCTGTTTGCCCATTAAAATCAGGCCAACTGCCGTGGCATATCTTGGATTACTCAATACTTCAGAAAGCCCGCCGACATAACGCGGCATGCCCAAGCGCACTGGCATGTGGAATATTTCTTCACCCAGCTCCATCATGCCGCGCATCATGGATGAACCACCGGTAATCACAATGCCTGACGCAATCATTTCTTCCATGCCGCTGCGGCGCAGCTCTTGCAACACTAATTCGTATAACTCCACCACTCGCGGCTCTATCACTTCTGCCAATGTTTGGATGGATAATTGACGTGCCTCGCGGCCATCTACGCCTGGTACTTCTACCACTTCGCGCGGATCAGCTAATTGGCGGAGCGCACAACCATGTTTAATCTTGATTTCTTCGGCTGATTGAGTCGGTGTGCGGAAGGCAACGGCGATATCATTCGTCATCTGGTCGCCAGCCACTGCAATCACTGCGGTATGCCGTATAGAACCGTTCTTGAATACTGCTATATCTGTGGTGCCTCCGCCGATATCCACGATGCATACACCCAGTTCTTTTTCGTCTTCTGTCAGCACCGCGATGCTAGAGGCTAAGGGCTGCAGGATTAAATCACTGACTTCTAAGCCACAGCGCTTAATGCACTTGACGATATTTTGTGCCGCTGCCACCGCCCCAGTCACGATATGCACTTTCACTTCCAGCTTCATGCCGCTCATGCCCAGTGGCTCGCGCACGTCATCTTGACCGTCGATGATAAATTCCTGGGTGAGGATATGGAGGATTTGCTGATCGGCCGGCAAGGCGACTGCGCGTGCAGTTTCTACGACACGGTCAACATCCATTTGTGACACTTCTGCATCTTTAATCTTGACCATGCCGTGCGAATTCAGGCTTTTAATGTGGCTACCGGCAATACCGGTAAACACCGTATTGATTTTGCAGTCCGCCATCAACTCGGCTTCTTCTAACGAGCGCTGAATCGCCTGCATAGTGGAATCGATATTCACCACTACGCCTTTTTTGAGGCCACGCGAAATGTGCTGTCCAAGGCCAATCACCTTCAACGTTCCTTCTGGCAATAACTCTGCCACGATAGTCACAATTTTTGAGGTGCCGATATCCAGCCCCACAATCAGGTTTTTATCTTCACGCACTTTACTCATTTGTTACTCCCTGTACACATGCTCATTCTTTTCTTCAATATGTTTTTATTAAGTCAGGCTAAGCTTTTACTGGCGTGCTTAACGCTTTATTTATTGGCTTCGCTGGCGATTTATCTGCCGGCTTTGCAGGAGCCGGTTTTACTGTGATTGGCCTCCGCACCGCAAATCCATTTGGATAACGCAAGTCGGCATATAACACCTTTACATTCAATTGGCTCAGCGTAGATTGATAAGCACCCACAAAGCGATTCAAACGCGATTCCATATCCACACGGCCAAGTGCAATCTGCAAATTTTTACTGGTTTTAATCTCCCAGGCACGGCGCGGCGATAAGGTTACCTGTGCAATTTTGATGTCGGCCTTATTCAAAATTTTGCTGTAATTAGCATAGTTCTGTGTGACTTCCAGCACCCCATCGCCTGGACCATAAAACACCGGCAAATCAGCATCGGTAGCAGCCTGAAACAGCTCACCATGCGTATTCACTAGTGCAATATTGCCCCACCGCGCTAATGCCTGGTGCTCTTCAATTTTGACATCCAACTTATCCGGCCAGCGACGGCGCACACTTACCTCACGCGCCCATGGCAGCTTTTCAAAAGCATTGCGTGTCTTAATTAAATCCAAGGTAAAGAAATTGCCTTTTAAATGCCTGGCAACGATAAGCCTGATTTGTTCGCGATTGACATGCGCTAATTGCCCATCCACCTTCACTTCGCGAATAGGAAATATAGGCAGATGCACTACAACAAATACCAAGGCGTACAGCATCAGCACCACCGACATGGCGTACAGCAAATTCGCAAACCAGTTTAGCAGTCTTGGTTTATCCCACACTGTCGCAATCCTCAAAATTCATTTTTTGCGCGCATTGTCGCGTTACGCGGTGCTCGCTCCCTCGCCGTAATACAACATACTGTCTCGGGCTCTGTGCTCCGTGCGCCTTACACTGCATTGCAAAATTCTGCATTTTTAGCACCGCGCCTCCGCGTTGTTTGATAGCGTCATTTCTAGTATTTTTAGTACTAACTCATCAAAGCTGATACCCGCTGCTTTGGCTGCCATCGGCACCAAGCTGTGGTCGGTCATACCGGGGTTGGTATTCAGCTCTAAAAAGTAATGATTACCCGCTTCGTCCATTAAAAAATCCACGCGGCCCCAACCTTCACACCCAATCGCCTTGAATGCCTGCAAGGCCTCAGCCTGGATCTGCGCTTCTTTTTCGGCACTTAATCCACACGGGCATAAATACTCGGTGTCATCGCGCAGGTATTTCGCCTCATAATCATAAAATTCATTTTTTGGTACGATTCTTATAATTGGCAAGGCTGTCTCACCTAAAATACCCACCGTATATTCGCCGCCACCAACAAACTTCTCTGCAATCACTAAAGGGTCTGCCTTAGCGGCCAATACCCATGCGGGCTGCAAGCCACCTTTTTGTTTCACTTTAGTAATACCGATACTAGAGCCTTCATTGGCGGGTTTTACAAAGAGTGGCAAGCCTAATTTCTGTTCTATCGCAGCAAAGTCACTATCATCATTTACCATTTCAAAATCTGGCGTCGCGATGTTTAACACTTTCCACAGTAATTTCGTGCGCCATTTATCCATGCCCACACTGGAGGCCATTACACCGCTACCCGTGTAAGGAATGTCCATTAACTCCAGCACGCCCTGCATGGTGCCATCTTCACCGCCGCGACCATGTAATGTATTAAATACACGGTCAAACTGCGCCAGTTCACTTAAGTTACGCTCAGCGGGGTCAAAGGCGTGTGCATCTACTCCTTGCCTGATAAGCGCTGCCCGCACTGCCGTGCCGCTATTTAAGGACACTTCGCGTTCGCCCGATGTGCCGCCTAGCAACACTGCTACTTTTCCAAATTTACTCATTTTTTAAAAACCTTGAAAAATTGAATTTTGAAATGCAGTGCAAGGCGCACGGCACGCAGAAACCGGAATGTACATAAAGTACATGAGGATTTCGAGTACCGCGCAACGCTGCAATGCGTTCATAATTCAGTTTTTTATGCATATTCACCAATCACCTTCACCTCTTGCTGTAACGCCACGCCTTGTTTCTCTAATACCGTGTCTTTCATATGCCTGATCAACAACTCAATATCTAACGCAGTGCAATCCCCCACATTCACAATAAAATTGGCATGCTT
>JAKFEP010000033.1:0-2580 GCA_036675645.1 Methylotenera sp.
CCTGGCGCGTCGTCTTGCATATGGAAATAATCAAGTTGCTTACCAAGCTTACGGTGGTCGCGCTTTTCAGCTTCTTCTAGCTGAAATAAATAGGCGGCCAACTCTTCTTTGTTGCGCCAAGCCGTTCCATACACACGCTGCAACATCTCGTTATTGCTGTCACCGCGCCAATATGCACCCGCCAGTTTCATTAACTTGAATGCTTTGAGTTTGCCAGTATTCGGCACGTGTGGACCACGACAAAGGTCGGTAAATGCGCCTTCGGAATACAGTGAAACATCTTCGTTGGCAGGAATCGACGCAATAATCTCTGCTTTGTAATGTTCGTTAATACTTTTGAAATAAGCCACCGCCTCATCACGTGGCAATACTTTGCGCGTCACTGACTCATCTTTTTTGGCCAGTTCCGTCATTTTCTTTTCAATGGCGGTTAAGTCTTCGGGTGTAAATGCTCTTTTATATGAGAAGTCATAATAAAAGCCATTGTCAATCACTGGGCCAATGGTGACTTGGCAATCAGGAAATAACTCTTTCACCGCATAAGCCAACAAATGCGCAGTGGAGTGGCGAATAATGTCTAAACCTTCGTCAGATTTATCTGTAATAATCGCCAAATCGCTATCATTTTCAATCACATAACTCGTATCAACGATCTGATTGTTGACTTTGCCAGCAAGCGCAGCTTTTGCAAGCCCTGCGCCAATGTTCATGGCCACGTCAGCCACACTAACAGGCGCATCAAAGCTACGTTGTGAGCCATCTGGCAAACGAATGACTGGCATGGATTTCCTAATTAATTTGGTAGGCAGTAGCAGATTCGAACTGCTGACCCCTTGGATGTCGACCAAGTGCTCTAACCAACTGAGCTAACCGCCTATTTTCAATGTTTAAAGCGAGGCCGAATTTTAGCGTATATGCGGGTTTGACGCAAACTTGCACTTTATCTATTTTGCCGCACTGCGCATGCATTCTCGCAAATCCTTTTCCGCACGACAAAAAAATTATTGCAATGCGAGCCAATATCCATACGGCTTTCAGGGCAATGCTTTTAAGGTACTTCAGGTTGCAATAATTGCTGATACAAGCTATAACTGGCGTAACCATCTTGCGGCAGGCTCTTTGTAGCCTGATATTGCCGAATAGCCGCTTGCGTCTGCAAACCAGGAAAGCCATCAGGGATGCCGCATTTAAATCCCAGCAAATTTAACCTAGCTTGCAGCGCCCACATTTGGTTAAAACTAAGCGCTTCATCTTCTGCCACATCGCCAGCAATGATCGGCTTATATGCAATAAATTGATTAGCCAAATGCGCCACCGAAATCGCGTATTTGACTGAACGATTCCAATCCATAATCACATCAAAATTGCTGAACACCATAAAAGCGGGGCCTTGCCAGCCCTGTGGTAACAAAATAGCGGTATTGTCTAAGTTGGGTAGCGCATTATCTTCCACATCAAGCACACCTAATTTCATCCAATCTGCGGTTGATTTTCGATTGTTTAGTTGCGCCAAACTGTAATCAAAATGTTCTGGCAATTTCACCTGCAGCATCACTGGCTCAGTTTTACGCCAACCCGTTTTAGCGAGGTAATTGGCTGCTGAGGAAAAAGCATCTGGCAGCGAGTTCCAAATATTGATGCGGCCATCACCATCTGCATCTACACCATGTTTTAATAAGGTAGAAGGCATAAACTGCATGTGCCCCATGGCGCCCGCCCACGAGCCACGCATACCCGCCACATTGTTATGCCCAGCATCGACGATGCGCATCGCATCCAGCAACTGGTGGCGAAAAAATTCCGCACGGCGACCTTCGTAGGCAAGCGTCATCAAACTTGAGGGCAAGCCAAAACCACCTTTGTTTTCACCATAACCAGTTTCTAGCCCCCAAAATGAAACCAACACTTCTTTTGGGACGCCGTACTGACTTTCCACCTTTGCCAGTAAGGCATCATGCTGTTCCAGCATCGCCCTACCATGCTCAATTTTACTGGGAGTGACACGTTTTTCAATGTAGCTTAAAAATGGGGTAATAAACTCTGGCTGACCACGATCTAGCACAATCACGCTCGGTAAATATTTGGTATTTTTGAACATCGCCTTGATGGTTTTGGCTGAAATATCAGCCGCTTTGGCTTCTTGCTTAAATTGGCGTAACCAATCTTCAAGCTCGTCTGCTTCATACCCATGCGCGGCACCAACAAATAGCGAAACTGAGGCGATTATTATTTTTAACATGCTGAATTTCAATCTAACGTTTTCAATATATGACTGTAACCTACTTGATAACTAGGATATTGCAATTGAAAACCTGTGTCACGTAAACGTTTATTAGTTAAACGCTTTCCTCCCGAAACTGGCGGTATTTTAATAGAGGAAGTGTCTACGCCTTGCTGTGCCGCCAGCCATCGCAGCACTTCGTATTGCTGGGTTGGCATATCATCGGTAACAATATAAGTGTCATCTATGATTTGCTGGTTGAGCACTTTTTCTACTAAAAAAGCAATAAAGGCAGCCGCATCATCGCGATGAATGCGGTTGCTCCAGTTGTTTTCAGCTGGCCAACGCGCAAGGTCTTT
>JAKFEP010000126.1:0-2577 GCA_036675645.1 Methylotenera sp.
TCCCGTCAGGAGGCCGAGTGGAGGTGCTGTGGAGAGGGGCGTTTGGCATGGATGCCAAACGAGGAACGATGGGCCAGGGATGGCCCTTCGTGACGACCCTCGGAACAGCGCCGGAGCGAGGGAAGTTGAGCGTAGCGAAACCCGTATGTCGGGCGCGCTTTCTCTTTGGTTACTTTCTCTTTGCGCGCGCAAAGAGAAAGTAACTCGCCGTAAAGGCGAAAGGGGTAAATGGATTAAGTTATTCTGTGGCGTATTAAAGCGATTCTGTAACGTCGAGGCATAACTGTGACTATATTGTTGGGTGGAAAATAGATCTGTTTCACTTTATCAAGCTATTGCTTTGTTATTGCTTGCAACATTTGGCGATATTGCTTTGGCATAGTAATTTAGAGTTTTTTACTCTTGTATAAAGCTTTGGTCTTTCTTTTAATGACTTGTAAAGTTTAGGTGATCTAAGGAATCGGTGTGATCTAGGGTCTCTTATGCAAATTAGCTTGCAGCCACATACCCTTATTAGGGCTGCAAGATGTGGGTCGTCGAAGTCTTTGCTGGGTTCTATTTTCCTTAGCAGTTCTACTTCGTTGTCAACTTCAGTATTTGAGATTCTTCGGGTTTTTCCTTTCCGCTCATATTCCAAAAGTATGGGTAATATACTTTTTACGCTCATGAGTTCGGTGTTGTACTGAGAGCCACCCATTACAAATTTACCGGCCCCACTATCCACCCACTTCTGGACAGGTTGATAGATTTCATAATCTGGGTCTGTTCTTTTGAACATGGATATGAACAGTGGAGGGTCTACAACAATGCACATAAGTTCACCCCAAAAGAGAAAGGCTCTCGTTGAAGAAGAATGCTCTATAGCTTTCAGGTTGATTGTCAGGGAGAGATCCGTTTTCATCAATGTGTATAGATGTTGCTGTGTTGTAACCACCTAAGCGTTCAAAGAATAATAGTTGGCTAGGTATGGCTCCATTCTGTCTGATGTTCAAACGATATCGATCAATGGTGAAGTCGCTATGTGTCTCTATAAAAAATTGCTTTTCTTCATCTCGAGCGAGCTCCGCAATTAGATCACCTATTGTCGCTTGAGCTTTGGGGTGGAGATGCACTTCCGGCTGCTGCACAGTAAAAGTGGTTTGCTTAGGTCTAATAAAAATATCAACAATGACTGGTAGTGCTTGTGATACACCATATCCAACATTGTCTAACCCCAGAGAAGTTTGTCCCAGGGTAATTTTTACTTCAAAAGGAGCTAGTGGGCTTTTGCCGTATGATTTAATGTCTACTGATTCGAAAAGGCCACTATCCTCTCCGAAGCTTCTAAGAAATGTTGCAAATTTGTCTGCTTGTGATTTGCTTGAGAGTCTCTTTTTAATTATGTATGGTGTGTGCTCGCCTTCAGGGCTGAATGCTGTTTGGGGTGCATCATATGTGCGCTTAGGTCTTGATCTTATGGGTGCAAGATCAATTATTTTATTTCGAAAAATTGTAGGGACGTTTACTTCGCGTTCATCGCCTGTCTTTTCGAAAAGAGCTTCTTCGCATCTGATAAATAATGGGCTTCCTTGAAGTTCTTCTGCGACCTCAAATTTCTTGAAGCCTGTATCTGAGTTGTGTATGGCTACGCAACTGTTAACCCTGTCGATGGGCGACGATTCGGTTATTTCGGGTGGTATTTTCTGGCTTTTAGATTTATATGGGGTTCCCTTTCGAGAGCGCCATAAATCGCCGTCAACAGTGCGTATTATGCCGTTGTAAATAGTTGAGACTCTTTTGGGTTGTGGTCTTCCATCGACGCTTGCATATGTGATGTACATTCCATTGTATGATTGTTTTTTGTCCTCTGATATAGAAATGGCCCCTAAAGTAAATCTACGTTTAGTTTTTGAAGAGGCGCTAACTAAGTCTAGAAAATGCCGGTTGCTGAATCCAGGGTATCCGAATTTTGGCTCAAATAGCCAGAATGGAGGGTAGCAAAACATTTCATATAGTTCTAAGAATGAAGTTTTTCCGGTGCTGTTTTCGCCTACTAGAAAATTGACTTGTAAAAGTTCTATGTGCGAGTTGGAAAAGCCACGATAATTATCGATATAAAGAAATGTTTTCATGGGTTGTGTTTAAACTTCCATTTTGGTTTTGAGTTGATCCGTGCGGCCGTGCACATTCGCTTGGAGGTTAACCCGCACCAGCGGCAGTTGGCCAGTATTGCCGGACAATGGACGACGCGCAGGCGGGCGTCAGCCCCGGCTAAACACCAGCGCCTTGAGCGCGCTGTCCGGGTCGATGTCGGCAAACTCCGGCGGGTTGGCCAGGCGTTCGACGAAACGCAGGCTTGGCGCTTCGCTGGCCATGCTCTGGATCAGGTAGTCGGGGCCGATTTCCGGGTCGTTGACGCAGGCCAGCACGCTGCCCCGTTCGGTGAGCAAGTGCGGCAGGCGGCGCAGGACTTTCGGGTAGTCCTGGCTCAGCACGAAGCTGCCGCGCTGGAAGGAGGGCGGGTCGATGATGATCAGCTCGTAGGGGCCGAGCCTGCTCAGCTTGCCCCAGGACTTGAACAGATCGTGGCCGAGAAAG
>JAKFEP010000055.1:0-2552 GCA_036675645.1 Methylotenera sp.
ATTAATAGCCAGCCCGTAAAGTAAATCACCCCGCCAGCAACTAACGCTGCCACCGAACCCAGCAAGTCGCTTATCACATGGATATATGCGGCGCGCCTATTGTGATCATAGGCATGGTCGTGCGTTTGGTCTCCATGCAACATTTTCGCCACTATCACATTGACGACTAAACCAGAAAACGCAATCATCATGACATAACCGCCTGTTACCGGTTGAGGGTTCTTTAGTCTATCAATCGCCTCGAAAATAATATACACGATCACGACCAGCATTAACAAAGCATTGATGGAGGATGCTAGCAGTTCAATACTGTATTGCTTGCTAGTTTCGCTTTTTCTTGTTGCTGATAACCGTGCTGCAAACCAGGCCAACCCTAATGCGAACACATCTGAAAACATATGCCAGGCATCACTTAACAAGGCTAGTGACTGCGTGTAGATACCCCCTACCAGCTCAATAATTGCAAATACTAAAATCAATAAGAATGGAATTGCGTATGTGCTGCTAGCTTTGGGGTTATGCTCATGCTGATGGGATGTGTTCATAACGTTGATGCTAGCGGTTAGTGCAATTAAAAACAATCAGCATGGCAATAAAAAAGCACTCGAATGAGAGTGCTTTTTTATCAATGCAAGAACTTAAAATTATAGTTTCGTTACCATATTATGTTTTTTCTTTACGTTTTTCGCGCATGGCCTGCATTTTATCTTTCTGTGCTTTGTTTTCAGCTGCATCTATAAAGCCATCGCCATTGCTATCCATCTTTTTAAACTGACGTTCATGCGCTTTTTCTTTAGAGGCACGATATTCGTTATAACTTACTTTGCCGTCGCCATCTGCATCTAGCTTTATTTTTTCTGCGGCAGTTGCTAAAGGTGCGCTAATAAGCAACCCGGCAGCAAGTAACATACTCATTCTATTTAACATTTATTTTTCCTTTTTATTGAGTTAAGTAAACATACAAAAAGTCGCAATGCTTTAAGGCGTTACGACTAAGCGTTATAATACACGCATGCCTATTTGTTGCCACTATGCTTAGTTATCGTGCTTAATTACCGTGCTTAGTTACCGTCACGCTTTTCACGCTGGCAATCACGCCGATGTATTAAAACACTATGTATTTAGCCTTGTGCTAGATCACATGAACCAAAAAGAGAAATCTTATTGGGTGGTGGATACGCATGCAGGCGCAGGTATGTATGCGCTAAAAAGTGAATTTTCGCAAAAAAATGCTGAATTTGAAACGGGCATCGCACGACTTTTTGACACTGAGAATTTACCAGAATCATTGGTAAATTTTGTAAAATTAATAAAAAGTTATAATGAAAATAATGGATTAATTTTTTACCCTGGCTCACCCAAAATTGCAGAAGTTTTCTTACGTGACGATGACAAATTGCGTCTATTTGAGTTACATCCTAGCGATTGCAAATTGTTGATAGGAAACTTTAAGGGCAAAACCAGGCAAAGCAAAATCATGCAACAGGATGGTTTTGCAGGCATTAAAGCTTGCTTGCCACCACCCACCAAGCGCGGCTTGGTGCTGATAGACCCGCCGTATGAGCTAAAAGACGATTACCAACGTGTAGTAGATTGCATTAAAGACAGTCTCAGTCGCTTTGCCACAGGTAGTTATTTAATTTGGTATCCGCTGTTGCAGCGTCCTGAACCGCTCGCCATGGTAGAAGCACTTAAAAAATTGCAGCCCGATAATTGGCTGGATGTAAGCCTAAGCATTGAAGTACCGAATCCAGATGGTTTTGGCATGTTTGGCAGCGGCATGTTGATTATTAACCCACCATGGACGTTGCCGAAAATATTAGCGGAGTCGATGCCTATTTTATGCAATACATTAGCAATTGATAACCACGCCAACTTTACGCTGTCACACAGCATCAGTTAATTCATAAAATCAGTTAAAATAACGCAGTTGATATGAACCAAATAATTTAATCCAGAAAGCTAACACAACGATGAGTGCCGTACAAAAACCCAGCAAAAACGAATACCGTCAAGGTAACGTGATGACTAATATTTTATTTGGTAGCCGCTGGCTACAGCTGCCCCTGTATCTGGGTTTAATTGTCGCGCAGGCGGTCTATGTATTTCACTTTGGGGTTGAGCTAGTCCACTTAGTAGAAAAAGTGCCCAACCTTAAAGAAGCCGATATCATGTTGATCGTATTGGGGTTAATCGATGTGGTGATGATTTCTAACCTATTGATTATGGTGATTGTAGGCGGTTATGAAACCTTTGTGTCACGCCTTAACTTGAGCGGCCACCCTGATGAACCCGATTGGCTATCGCATGTGAATGCCAATCTGCTTAAGGTAAAGCTGGCGACTGCGATTATCGGCATTTCATCGATTCACCTGCTTAAAACGTTTATCAACGCCGAAAATTTAACCGATAAAGTGCTGCTGTGGCAAACGGTGATACACATGACTTTTGTGTTCTCTGCGGTTGCTATCGCTTATATTGATAAGCTGATGTCGCACAACGATGCCAAACATTAACTAATTAGACATTCATTAATAACTGCGCAAAATATG
>JAKFEP010000125.1:0-16870 GCA_036675645.1 Methylotenera sp.
TCGCGCGATTAATTTTGAAATATTTTTAACTTTATTTTTATAACTATTTGATTTTTTTATAAAATATTGTTGGATCAACTTGTTGGATTAAACTATGGCAGAAACCCTTACAAAAGCATTTATTCCTTATCAGGCAAAACCTGATGAGGAATACATGAACAAAAATCAGCTCAAACATTTTCGTAACATTTTAAATGGCTGGAAATCTGAGTTAAGCCACGATATCGATAAAACCGTGCACACGATGCAAGACGAAGTGACAATGTTTGCCGATCCCAACGATCGCGCCAGTCAAGAAAGTGACATGGCGCTAGAGTTGCGTAACCGTGACCGTGAACGTAAATTAATCAAAAAAATTGATGAAACTTTGCGCAATATTGACGCCGATGAATATGGCTATTGCGAAGGTTGTGGTGTAGAGATTGGTTTAAAACGCCTGGAAGCACGCCCTACCGCAACGTTATGCATCGATTGCAAAACGCTAGACGAGATGCGCGAAAAGCAAGTAGCAAAATAAATTTCGCTACTTGCTTTTAGTGAAGGCTAACCTTCAGGTTATGTCGGAACTAAATACAGGTCGCCAAGTAATAATAGCTTAAGCAACAAAAGCCCGACTCGTCGGGCTTTTTGCTTTTGAATGCATAGTTTTAGGCAATAAAAAACCCGCTCACGCGGGATTTTTATATGGCAATACATCTTACTGCTGTGGTGCGTCCTCTTTTGCAGGCGCCTCAATCAAGGCTTTCATGCTTAAACGCACTTTGCCTTTATCGTCAATCTCCACTACTTTCACTTTCACAATGTCGCCTTCTTTTACAAAGTCGCTCACCGCATTCACGCGTTGATGGGCGATTTGTGAGATGTGTACTAAGCCATCTTTACCGGGTAACAATGAAACCACAGCACCAAAATCTAATAGCTTAACGACTGGGCCTTCGTAGATTTGGCCAACTTCTACCTCAGCTGTGATTTGTGCAATGCGGCGTTGCGCTTCTTCACCTTGCTCAGCACTTGTACAAGCAATCTTGATGGTGCCATCTTCTTCAATATCAATGCTGGTGCCTGTTTCTTTAGTCAGTGCTTGAATCACTGCACCACCCTTACCAATCACATCGCGGATTTTATCTGGATTGATTTTCATGACGATAATGCGTGGTGCAAACGCAGACATTTCAGTATTTGCACTGCTCATGGCTTTTTTCATAATACCCAAAATATGTGTACGGCCTTCTTTGGCTTGTGCCAATGCCACTTGCATAATTTGTGCGGTAATACCGGTAATTTTAATGTCCATTTGCAGTGCAGTAATACCGTTATCAGTACCTGCTACTTTAAAGTCCATGTCGCCAAGATGATCTTCATCGCCTAAGATATCTGTTAGTACTGCAACACGGTTGCCTTCTTTAATCAAGCCCATGGCAATGCCTGCCACTTGTGCTTTCATCGGCACACCTGCGTCCATTAATGCCAAACAGCCGCCACAGACAGAGGCCATTGAGCTTGAGCCATTTGATTCGGTAATTTCTGATACTACACGCATGGTATAGTCAAAGTCCTCTTTAGCTGGCAAAGCGGCAATCAACGCACGTTTAGCCAAACGACCATGACCAATTTCGCGACGTTTAGGTGTGCCGACACGACCTGTTTCACCTGTGGCGTACGGCGGCATATTGTAGTGCAACATAAAGCGGTCTTTAAACTCGCCTTGTAGCGCATCAATCACTTGCTCGTCACGGCCCGTGCCTAATGTAGCCACTACTAAAGCTTGGGTCTCACCGCGAGTAAACAAGGCAGAGCCATGGGTACGTGGCAATACGCCAGTGCGAATGCTGATTGGGCGCACGGTACGGGTATCACGGCCATCAATACGTGGCTCTCCATTTAAAATCTGGCTACGCACCGTTTTAGCTTCTAAATTAAAGAATTCGCCTTTAATTTTGTTGGCTTCAGCTGTTGATGTATTTTCAGTAATCAACTCGCTCATCACACGGTTTTTAATTTCGTCTAACTTAGCAGAACGTGCGCCTTTGGCCTTGATTTGAAACGCGGCATAGACGTCTTTTTCAGCTAATTTTGCTACTTTTTCAATCAGTGCAGTATCTGGCTCAGGTGCAAGCCAATCCCAGGCATCTTTACCTGCTTCGTGTGCCATTTCGTTAATCATGCTGATGACGGCTTGCATTTGCTCGTGGCCATACACCACTGCACCTAGCATAATTTCTTCTGACAATTCCTTAGCTTCACTTTCCACCATCATCACGGCAGTTTCAGTTGCCGCCACCACTAAATCTAGCTCCGTCGTTTCTAATTCTGTTTTCGATGGATTTAATATGTATTCACCGTTGATGTAGCCCACGCGCGCTGCGCCTAGTGGGCCAAAAAATGGAATACCTGACAATGACATGGCCGCTGATGCACCGATAATCGCAGGAATATCCGCATCGATTTCAGGGTCGCTTGATAGCACAGTCGCTACCACTTGAACCTCGTTATAGAACGCTTCTGGAAACAAGGGGCGTAATGGACGGTCAATTAAGCGGCTTGTCAGTGTTTCTTTTTCTGAGGGGCGACCTTCGCGCTTGAAAAATCCACCTGGAATTTTGCCTCCTGCGTAAGTTTTTTCCATGTAATCCACGGTGAGTGGAAAGAAATCTTGACCTTCTTTTACTTCTGATTTACTGGTAACCGCCACTAACACAACGGTATCACCATAACTGACTAATACTGCTGAATCTGCTTGGCGCGAAATTTCACCCGTTTCTAAGGTGAGCGTGTGCGCGCCGTATTGAATACTTTTTTTTGTAATATTAAACATTAGACTTCCTTTTCTATTCTATGCTTTTCATTTCAACAAGTTGCCATTCACTACCCAATGACAACCAACTCTATAATAGTGATATTTTTTAAAGCAAAAAGCCGACGCATATCACCATGCAATCGGCTTTTCTTTACATTATAAAAGTGAGCAAAATAATATTAAGCCAAACTTTTATAACAATTATTTACGCAGACCTAAACGCTCAATCAATGTTTGGTAACGTTGTGTGTTTTCGCTTTTTAGGTAGTCTAACAAACGACGGCGTTGGCTCACCATTGCCAATAGACCGCGGCGTGAGTGATTGTCTTTTTTGTTTGATTTAAAATGCTCGGTTAAATAAGCAATGCGGCTGGTTAACAATGCCACTTGTACTTCTGGGCTACCAGTATCACCTTTTGCTTGTTGAAAATCGCTAATGATTTTAGCGCGGTCTGCTGCTGTAGTTGCCATCTTTATCTTCCTTTTAGTTAGCGTCAATGCAAAAGCAGCAAGATTAAAATCGAACCGCGAGTGCATTCATTTACATGAACCATGTATTATAACCTTTAAATCCCTTTGTTATCAAGCCTTAATATGGGCAGGTTTATAAGATTAGACAATATCAATGCTCTTACTAACTCTTATACGGATGCTCATTATTTTTCCATGAGGACGTTGAAAACCAATCGTTCAATATAGCGCAAGCCTGTGGCCGGCAAATAAAGTAGCCTTGTACTTCATCACTGCCAAGCGCGACAAGTGCATCAAACACTTCTTGGGTTTCAACACCTTCCGCTACCACTGTAAGACCAAAATTACGACCTAACTCAATCACAGAGCGCACAATCATTGCGTTCTTTTGATCCTTAAGCATAGTAGTGATAAACGATCTATCAATTTTAATCTCATTGATAGGAAGATGTTTAATGCTAGCAAGCGAGGTGTAACCAGTGCCGAAGTCGTCAATCGAAAGTTGCACGCCCATGTGACTTAACAATTCAAGGCTCTTTTCAGCGCGCTTTGGATCTAACACAATGCTACTTTCGGTGATTTCCAGCATCAGCTGATTTGGGTCAACGCCAGTTATTTCGAGTGCGTCAGCTACCATTTTCAGCAACTGCGAATCGTGCAGTGAGCGTGCAGATAGATTAACGCTAACCCGTAAATGGTTGCCTTCATTTGACTGTTTCTTGCAATAATGGAGGGCTTCTGTCAACACCCACTTGGTCAGAGGGGTTATGAGTCCTGTTGTTTCCGCAACCATAATAAACTTATCAGGATAAAGTAATCCAAGGCGCGGATGTTGCCAACGCACTAAGGCCTCAACCCCTACGATACGATTGGTTTTGGTTTCTACTTTCGGTTGATAATGAAGCACCAGCTGATTTTGTTCAATTGCATCGCGTAATTCTGACATGAGCCCGAGTCGCTCGGGGCTATTAAGGTTATAACTTGCCTCATAGAATGCATAATCATCCGACATATTCTTGGCATGATACATAGCAATATCTGCCATTTGCAGCAGTTTATCAGCATCGTTGGCATGTTTTGGCATCATCGCAACGCCGATACTAACTTCTGCCACGATTGGAATCGTGTTAATGATAAACGGGGCTTTCAATGTGTCCAGAAGTTTTTTGATGATATTTTTCACGTCATCTGCTGCAGCTATACGTGGTAACAAAATACCAAACTCATCACCACCAATTCGGGCAACTATATTAGGTGCAACTAATACATTTTGCAGCCGCTGGCCAATTTGCTTCAGCAAGGCATCACCTTGATCATGGCCCAAGGTGTCATTAACATCTTTAAACCGATCCAGATCCATTAGAAGCAATGCCATGGAGTACTGACCACGCTCAGTATCTTTAACGGCTTTCTCCACCTTTTCATGAAAAAGGATACGATTAGGTAAATTAGTAATCGAATCGGTATAAGCAAACCGGTAAATAGTTTCGTTTGCTTCTTTACGTTCCCGACGGACCAGCATATCACGCAGCTCGCGCTCGGTCGCAGGAACCAGTCGTTTCATGTTGCCTTTTAGGATATAGTCATGTGCGCCCGCTTTCATTGCAGTGACTGCCCGATCTTCGCCAATAGTGCCCGAAACAATAATAAAAGGGATATCAATCCCAGTATCGTGTAACAAGGCCAGCGCAGCGAAAGCGTTAAACCGCGGCATAGTGAAATCAGCATATACAATATCCCAATTACCTTTTTTAAGCTCGGCACTCATCGTTTCAGGTGTATCAACTCGAGTATGATCCGGACTGTAACCCCCACGCCGCAGCTCCTGAAGAAGCAATTCAACATCGTCTTCCGAATCCTCAACAATCAAAGCACGCAATAGTTTCATTCTAATGACTCCCCTTAGATGGGGGTGTTTCGTTCAACACCAGCCAATACAATCCCAGTTGTCGAATCGCTTCCAAGAACTGGCTGAAATCGACTGGCTTGCGGATGTAGCTATTAGCCCCAAGACGATAGCTAGTAAGCAAATCCTGTTCTTCCTTGGACGAGGTGAGGATGACTACTGGTTGCATATGTGTTCGCTCATCAGCACGGATGCGGCGCAACACCTCTAATCCATCCACTTTTGGCAGCTTCAGATCCAATAGCATCACAGTCGGGGTAACTCTATCAGTAGCACCTTCCCCAAAAAAATAATCAAGCGCCTGCTGACCATCGCGCGCCACGATTACTTCATTGCTAATGTTATTGTTTTTAAGCGCTCGCAATGTCAGCAGTTCATCGTCAGGATTATCTTCGACCAAAAATATGACTTTATCTTTCATGAAATATCTCCATATTTGGGTTTGTCTGGGAATGAGAAATAGAATGTGGCGCCCTGATTGGGCACGCCTTCACCACGCACTTTTCCGCCATGGCGATGGATGATACGCTGCACAGTCGCTAATCCGATGCCTGTGCCCGGGAATTCGGCAGAGGTGTGCAAGCGCTGAAAAGCACCGAACAGTTTGTCGGCATAAGTCATATCAAAGCCAGCACCATTATCGCGCACAAAAAAATCCGTTACACTATCAATATTTTGATTTGCACCAAACTCGATCTTTGGAGCTACCGTTTTGCCAGTGTATTTCCAGGCATTACCGAGCAAATTGGTCAACATGACACGCAACAATTGAGGGTCGCCTTCTACGACCAACTTTGGCTCAACATACCACTCTACTTTTCTTTCTTGCTGCTCTTTTTGAAGCTCTTCCAGTACATCACTGGCAATTGCACTCAAGTTAACAGTCTCATGCCGCATCTCTGCCCGTGTGATACGTGACAAGGTGAGCATATCGTCAATAAGCTGTCCCATACGTTGAGTAGCAGCACGCACGCGGTCAAGATAATTCTTGCCTTGCTCATCCAGATTATTCGAGTAATCCTCAAGCAGTGCCTGACTGAAACCATCAATGGCACGTAACGGTGCACGTAAATCATGCGACACTGAATAGCTGAACGCTTCAAGCTCATCATTCACAGCATGGAGCTCTGCCGTGCGTAAACGGATCTTTTCTTCAGCTTGTTTTTGTGCGGTCACATCGCGTGCAGCGGCGAAAACGCCTAGTACTTTACCGTGTTCGTCCTTGTAGACCGAGGCGTTATACAACACGTCTGTAAGTTTTCCATCAAGGCGCCCAATTGTAAGCGGGTAGTCGGTGACAAAACCCTGAGCAAAGACTAGCTGATAACTCTCTCTCGCTTTTTCTGGCTCGGTAAAATAATTAGAGAATTCCGTACCAATCAATTCAGCCCGGCTTAGCCCAGTCACCTTAGCGGTGGCTTCATTGACGTCAGTGATCTTTCCTTCGGGATTGATGGCAACTAGAGGGTCCAGACTTGCCTCTAATAGACTGCGAGCATATACAGGATTCGCAATGGCATAATGCAGGCGCATGGCTATTGGCAATGTGATTAACAGGGAGATTATCATTGCCAGCAAAACAATTCCGCCGTATCGAGCAATGCGAGTCATTAAAGGCTCGGTAATTGCCTGCAGATAGACGCTACCAGCCAATCTCTGGTCATGCAATACTGGTAAAGTAATAATAAGCTTGTTTCCGTCGAATCGCCGCCCCGGAGGCTCTACAGTAGAAGGCGGAGGCAGCGCTCCAGAACGAGAGTATTTTGCAAAAAGCAAGCCTTTCGTTGTATATACAGCAGCAGTGTCAATCTCCGAATTGACTGCTAGTGGATTCAAATGTTCCTGAGCAGTTTTAGTATCATTAAACTCCAGCGCAGCTACGATTCCCGCTGCGAGCAATTCAGCTTGTGCTGTAATTTCTTCTGCTTTCTGTGCACGGTAGGAATAATAATTGTATGCAACGTTAATGACGCCAGCCAGCAAGAGGGCGATGGTGCAAGTAAGCACGTTTATTAATGTAAGCTTTACGCGAATGCGCTGCGCAGCCAGCCAATGCATCATTGATCCCCTTTTGAATTACGCCGCTTGACATTGAGCGCGAGACTTAACAGCCTTGAACTGATAACCAGCCCGTTTTGTGCAGCAGCTTCATCGTCAATATTGAAGCGCACGCGATTATTTGTTATTACAAAATCTATTATTCCATTCGACCCACCATCACCTACAGTCAGGACATTATTACCGCGGACACTTTCAATAATCTGCGCTGCCCGCTGTGAATCAGAAGCACCTATATATAAAATATGACAGCCCGCATTCCGCTCCACTGTTTTTATCCGACGAATAACTACACCTCGACCATTGATGCTTTCTCCGCCTATTACTTTTTCAAGCGTGGAGCCAAACTGATTCGCGTTCTCTGTCAGGCATAAATTGAACGGGCTGGTTGGTGAAATAAAAGCCGTTGCAGGCCATTCGACATACGAACCGAACTTGGACAGAAAAGCTGCCTTGACTCCATATTCCAATGATTCGTCCGCTACCGCATGCTTATTAATAAGCATGATAGCCAGTGCCATGAGCACAACTAGAGTTCCACGCAAAAGCGAGTGTGCTGGAATTTTCACAGCATCCATTCTCGTATCTTTAATTGTGTAACTATAGTCAGAATTCCCATTTCACTTTCCCATAAATACTGCGCTCAATTTCTACTCTTAGTGGGCTATTGAACCCATATTCTGCATGCTGATCATGAAGAAGATTCTGTCCGGTGACAGACAGTTCGAGTTTGCTTGTGGGACGCCAGCCAAGGCGAACGTTTAGTTCAGTGTAGCTGGATACAATTCCAGCATTAGCTCCGTTATTGTTATGCAAGGTATCAACCCAACGTAGATTGGCATCCAATTCCACATTATTAGACAAATTCATAGAGGATCGAATTGAAGCCTGATGACGTGGGTCCGAGGTTTCATTAAGGCCATTGTTTAAATCCACTTCGCCCGATTTGATACGAATGTTTTCCTCAAGCAGGCTGTAACCTAGATGTAAACGCCACCAATCCAGAACCTGGTAATTTGCCCCTAGTTCGATCCCGTATGTTTCGCCTTTAAGGTTGTTCTCAAAAACAAAAGGAAAAGGGAGGCCAAAAATGGGGTCTGGAGGGCTCGGACTCACACTACGCACATCATCATACTCATTGTAAAAAGCCGAGATCGATGTAGAAAATTTGGGACCAAGCTGAGCTCGATACCCCAGTTCATATGCAACTACCTTTTCTGACACGAAATCGTCACTTCCATCAAGGATGGTTTGCGGTAATGGAAGAGGGAGATTGGTGGGAGTCCGCAGCTCACGATCCAGTCTGGATGGTGTCCGTACCGCACGCGATACTGCAGCCCACAACATTTGATTTGTGGCCACATTCCATTGCAGCCTGGCGCTTGGCTCTATTTCCCAACCCGTATAGTCAGTATGCTCAATCTTGCTACCCAGGGTAAAGAAAAGCTTGTCATGCAGCTTGATTTCATCCTGAATAAAGGCGCTATATAAATGCTGGTCGAGGTGCTCCGGATCAAGAGCTAATGTCGGTGAACTATCAACCCTGTTATGGGTATAGCGATAACCCAATCCCCAAACAATTTTATTGTGTTCGTTAGCAGTAAACCGATGTTGGAAATCCACATCATAAGTATCCAACTCATCTTTGAATATTCCCGCAGGGCCAAGAAGTGGAGGTTCGGCAGCAGGCTTAGGAAGTGCGAAATGGGTTTGATCGTAGTAGAACTGCAGGCTCATGTCTGAGTCTGCCGAAAAGGTATGTGTCCAGCGAGCCAGGATATTGGCTCCATTGAAATTACTCTTTTCAGTGGTTATAGGATCTTTTTCATCACTACCATAAAAGTCGCCTTGCAAAGTCAATAGGTCTTGTGTGGATGCTTCTGCATCAATCCGGAACCCTCCCTGACTCATATGCCAGCCATCTGACGCATTTCCTCCATTTGCAAACACCTGGTCATCACGATCAAAATATTTGCCATACAAGCGATAGGTTACATTGGATGCAAGCTTGCCACCATATCGAACTGCTGTCGCATTTTTCAACTCATTTCCAACCCCAGTCTCAAAATATCCGCCCTGTGTATCTTTGGACGATTTGGTAATAATATTGATTATGCCATTGACCGCATTGGCACCCCAAAGCGTGCCACCAGGGCCGCTAATAACTTCGATACGGTCAATATCTGCTAGTAGGTAATCCTGCCGATCCCAAAAAACTCCAGAGAAAAGTGGCGAATAGATAGTGCGTCCATCAATCATCACCAGCATCTTGTTGGCCAGCTCAGTGTTAAACCCGCGAGCACTAATACCCCAGTCATGGGAGTTCTTCTGCGCCACGTTTAAATTGTCTGCCAATCTTAATGCTTCAGGAATACTGGTAGCGCCAGAACGGCGTATGTCTTCATTAGTAATAACCGTAATAGCGGCAGGCGCATCCAAGATGCGTTCAGGACTTCTGGAAACTGATGTGACCTCAATGTTCGTTAAATCCTCAAGTGACATACGCGAAAAATCTTCAGGGGACAGCGGCTTGACATTTCCTGCAATGGCTGGGGAAACTTCAAGCCACATCCATACTGCAATCACGATACGGCCTATAACAGTTGTAGTTATTTTTAATTGCCATCGCTTTGCTGTGACCTTGCGATTGGCCGCCTTGGTTTTCTTTGCGAAGCCGCTGTTTAGAGGGCCGGATAATTGGACGTGATAGTTGTTCTGATACCTGTTAAGTGACGTTTTTTGCCAACAATAAGCATTAAGAATGATAAAAGAATCCAACGACGGCTTGACCTTCAAGTCTTCTGACCCCTCAACAATCAGTGCACGCAATAGTTTCATCTCAATGCTCCTCCTTAGCTTGGGGGTGCTTGGGGTCCCGTGAGCCCGCAAGAATTAGAGAGCGCGATGGTTTCATTGCACATTCCTCTCGCAAGATGGAAGAAGTTCGTGCTTCGAAGAAGTAAAAATTACCATCAGCAATAACAGAATGCGCTCGTCTGCGAGCTTATGTTTGCATACGCTAAGACAATCCCTCTGCCAGAAAGCAGTAAGGAATATAGCAAGATAGTGCAACTGCGGAATGGCTTCTAATGTGAAAACAACGGCCATATAATCCATTTACCGGGTTGCTTATTAGTATTTTTGCTCACCTAGCCTCCTTGTTCCAAACTAGGAACAAATCACGGATAACACGTGGCAATATACTAGCAACTTAATCAGTATACAAGTCATTACACTTAAATTGTCTTATATAAGAGTTATTACGAGGTTTTTATTATCAATCGCTTAGGTGCGATTTTCCCGTCATCTTGCAAAAATCCCAAACCTAAAAAATGCTGACCTTCGTCATAGAGGCGCAATTCACCATGCGCAACTTTACCAGCCTGCCACACCGGCTGCCCTTGCCTTAAATAATAAGCGGCATCGGCATTTAGAATCACTTTGGGTAAGATTTCTATCGCAGAATCTACAGGCAGTAATAGCGCATCACGCACTTCTATTGACATGGCTTCTAGCTGCTCGATGGTAATTGCATTTGCTAAGAGATAGCCTGCAGTTTCAGTGCGGCGTAGACCAATTAAATGCGCACCACAGCCTAGAGTCGCGCCAATATCTTCTGCCAAAGTGCGAATATAAGTACCCTTGCTGCAAGTTACGGTTATCTGTGCTATGTCGGCAGAAAAACGATCTACTACAATACTTTTTATTGTAATTAAACGAGCCTGGCGGGCAATATCCACGCCCTCTCTGGCATAGGTATATAAAGCTCTTCCTTCGTGCTTTAGGGCAGAGTACATGGGTGGAATTTGGCTAATTTCACCAATAAATTGTTGACAGGCAGTATTGAATTGACCGGATGTTACGCTAACTGGTGATGTGCTTAATACCTCACCTTCAGCATCGCCGGTTGTTGTGGTTGTGCCTAGTTTTATGGTGGCAATATAGATTTTGTCTGCATCTGTAATATATTGGGCAAACTTTGTGGCCTCACCCAGACAAATGGGCAACAATCCTGTGGCCAAAGGATCTAGTGTGCCCGTGTGGCCTGCTTTAGCGGCTTGAAACAGCCATTTTACTTTTTGCAGGGCTTGGTTAGATGAGAAGCCGAGGGGTTTGTCTAGCAATAAAACGCCGTTGATATTGCGTTTAATGCGTTTGGTTTGAATCTTTTTTTCGGCCAAGCTGTATTTTCTTTATTTAGTCGCTCTGAAAATCAGCTACTTTTCTGGATTGAGCTTATCATCTGAAGCACGCGCCGCATCTATCAACTGCGCCATTTTTATACCTACATCAATCGATTCATCATAGACAAAATGCAACTGCGGAACTGTTCTAAGCAGCATGCGTTTCGCAACCTGTGTACGCAAAAATCCTGCAGATTTTTCCAGCCCATTTTGCAGACTTTGACTGGATTTGGCTGCACTGTAAAAAACTTTTGCATGCGCCATATCGCCAGTGACTTCAACTGCCGTAACGGTCACCATGGTAACGCGCGGATCTTTCACCTCAAACATGATTAAATCAGCCAGCTCGCGCTGCATTTGCTCGGCGACGCGGTGGCTACGTGAATACTCTTTTGCCATTGTTTATAAGGTTCTAGCGACTTCTATCATTTCATAAACCTCAAGGATATCGCCAACTTCAATATCATTGTAGTTTTTGAGCGATAGTCCGCATTCAAAGTTATTTTTCACTTCTTTTACATCGTCTTTAAAGCGCTTCAGCGAATCCAGCTCGCCCGTATGCACAATCACATTATTGCGCAACACACGTACTTTAGAATTGCGTTTAATCATACCGTCTTGCACATAGCAACCGGCAATGGCGCCTACTTTGCTGATACGGAATACTTCGCGGATTTCCACTGTACCAATCATGCTTTCACGCTGCTCTGGTTTCAGCATGCCACCCAAGGCTGCTTTTACCTCGTCCACCGCTTCATAAATAATATTGTAGTAGCGTACATCCACGCCCAAGTTATCAATCAATTTGCGCGAACCAGCATCGGCACGCACGCTAAAGCCGATTAATACCGCATTAGATGCGCTGGCCAGATTGACGTCAGACTCTGAAATTGCACCAACGCCAGTGTGAATAATATTCACTTTGACTTCTGCGGTAGATAGCTTTTGCAAACTGGTGGCTAGTGCTTCGTATGAGCCCTGTACATCGGACTTAATAATTAAGTTCAGCGTTTGAACTTCGCCATCTTCCATTTGGTTAAACATGTTTTCTAGTTTGGCGGCTTGTTGTTTCGCCAATTTCACATCGCGGAACTTGCCTGCCCGGAAGTTGGCAATCTCTCTTGCTTTGCGCTCGTCATTCAGCACAATCACCTCTTCGCCAGCGCTTGGCACATCAGCTAAGCCTAAAATTTCGACTGGGATCGATGGGCCAGCTTCTTTAATGTCATTACCAGATTCATCCAACATGGCGCGCACGCGGCCAAAGGTGGTGCCAGCCAAAATCATATCGCCACGGCGTAAGATACCAGATTGCACCAACACCGTAGAAACAGAACCACGGCCTTTATCTAGTCTGCCTTCAATCACCAGACCTTTAGCTGGCGTATTTCTTGGCGCTTTTAATTCTAAAATTTCTGCCTGCAACAACACGGCCTCGAGTAATTCATCAATACCCTTGCCTGTTTTGGCCGATACCTCGCGGAACATAGTATCGCCACCGAAATCTTCGGGCACTACTTCTTGCGCCACTAATTCCATTTTTACGCGTTCAGGAGCGGCATCTGGTTTATCAATTTTGTTAATGGCCACCACCAAAGGCACTCCTGCCGCTTTGGCATGGTGAATCGCCTCGATGGTTTGCGGCATCACGCCGTCATCAGCGGAAACCACCAAAATCACCACATCGGTCGCTTTTGCACCGCGCGCGCGCATGGCAGTAAAGGCTTCATGGCCTGGCGTATCTAAAAATGTCACCATACCGCGTGGCGTTTCCACATGATATGCACCGATATGCTGGGTAATGCCGCCCGCTTCACCACTCGCAACGCGGCTACGACGAATATAATCTAGTAGCGAAGTTTTACCATGGTCAACGTGACCCATCACCGTTACTACTGGCGGTCTGGTTTCTAAAATAGCTTCCGCATGCTCGGCTTCTTCCAAGAATGTCTCAGGGTCGTTCGCTGCAGCGGCTTGCGCAGTATGGCCCATTTCCTCCACCAAAATAATGGCGGTTTCCTGGTCTAACACTTGATTAATCGTGACCATCATGCCCATGCCCATTAGCACTTTAATGACTTCAGCGGCTTTAATTGACATCTTATGGGCCAGCTCTGAAACAGTAATGGTTTCAGGCACTAAGACTTCATGCACGATTGGATCAGTAGGTGCATTAAACGCATGCTCTTGGTCGTCATCTCGATGCGATTTGTGTTTGCCCTTAGGTGAGCGCCAACCTTGATTGATACTGGTATCGCCGCGCGTTTTTAAGCCACGCTTTTTGTTCTCAGCGTCGGTCCAGTCTTTATTATTATTCTTGCCTTTTTTAGCATCTTTAACAGCAGGTTTTGCAGCTGCACCTTCTTTAGCAACAGGCTTATGCAGGGTACCTTCTGATAGCTTGGCTGCTTTGGCTTTTGCCGCTTCAGCTTCGGCTAACTTTTTAGCCTCTTCGTCCGCACGACGTTGCAACAATTCTTGTTTTTTGCGTACATCTTCTGCCTGCATTTGCGCTAAAGTGGCATGGCGTTTTGCCTCTTGTTCACGCATAGCAACTTGCTCTGGCGTCAATACTTGCTTTCTTAGCGTTGTCGATTTAACTTCTGGCACGGCTTCTACTACTGGCGCAGCTTCTGTGACCACTTCTATCGCTTCAATTACTACTGGCTCTTCAACCGGTGTTTCTTGCACTGGTTCAGGCGCAACTTCAACCACAGGCTCAACTATTGGTGCTGCTAACTCCACTTCAGTTTCGCTGCGCTCCAACACACGTTTTTTACGCACTTCAACTTGGATAGTGCGGGCTTTGCCCATGCTATCGGTTTTTTTAATCTCACTGCTTGATTTGCGTGTTAGGGTAATTTTACTTTTAGGCGCTTGTGCTGCGCCATGCTCTTTGCGCAAATACTCTAGCAAAGCAGTTTTATCTGCTTCTTCCAGCTTATCTTCTAGTGCAGATTTGACCACGCCCGCGCTTTTTAGCTGCTCTAGCAGCAAGGCTGTGGGCAGCCCTAGCTCTGCGGCGAATTGTGCAACGGTTGTTTGTGCCATTTACTTTTCCTGTCTTTCCCTTTAAATACTTCTATGCTAATTGCGCTTATTAAACTTGAGGTTTCTATTTAAACCAAGGCGCACGCGCGGTCATAATAAGTGTTTTTGCACGCTCATCATCCATTGCTGTCAGCTCTACCAACTCATCTACCGCCAATTCAGCAAGCTCCTCCATGGTAGAAACGCCTTTAGACGCCAACAAATGCGCAGTCTTGTCGTCCATGCCTTCCATCGTTAACAAGTCTTCAGCCGCTTCTTCTACCTTTTCTTCTTTGGCAATTGCCTCAGTCAGTAAAGCTGCACGCGCACGTGAGCGCAACTCATTAATGGTGTCCTCATCAAACGCGTCAATCTCGGCCATTTCAGCTAATGGCACATACGCAATTTCTTCTA
This sequence comes from Methylotenera sp., assembly GCA_036675645.1. Taxonomy (GTDB): domain Bacteria; phylum Pseudomonadota; class Gammaproteobacteria; order Burkholderiales; family Methylophilaceae; genus Methylotenera_A. The sequence goes on from JAKFEP010000125.1 coordinate 14,861, forward strand.
AAGTGCTAAAACCTTCTTGCACCAAAATGTCCGCCACCTCTTCGTCTACATCCAATTTTTCCATAAATAGCTGGCTTACATTGGTGTATTCGCTTTGGTTTTTCTCAGCCGCTTGCTCTTCGGTAAGAATGTTTAATGTCCAGCCTGTTAATTCAGACGCCAGACGCACGTTTTGACCACTACGCCCAATCGCCAAGGCCAATTGCTCTTCGTTCACCACGACGTCCATGCTGTGCGCATCTTCATCCACCACAATGCTAGAAACCTCAGCTGGTGCCATGGCATTAATCACAAACTGTGCCGGCTCCATGCTCCATAACACAATATCCACGCGCTCCCCAGCAAGTTCACCTGTTACCGCTTGCACGCGCGAACCGCGCATACCCACACAAGTACCCACTGGATCTAAGCGCTGGTCATTGGTTTTAACTGCAATTTTTGAGCGCAAACCAGGATCGCGTGCTGCAGCACGAATCTCCAGCAAACCCTCTTCAATCTCTGGCACTTCCAATTCAAATAAACGTTTTAAAAACTCTGGTGCAATACGCGATAAAATGAGTTGGGGGCCACGGCCACCACGCTCAATACGCGATAAATAAGCACGCACGCGGTCACCCACACGTAAATTTTCTTTAGGAATCATCGCTTCGCGTGGCAGCAAACACTCAAGACGACCAACTTCAATGAGCGCGTTGCCTTTTTCCATGCGCTTGATCACACCAGTTACCAGGTTTTCGTTGCGGGCTAAAAAGTCCTCTAAAATTTGCTCACGTTCAGCTTCGCGTACTTTCTGCAAAATCACCTGTTTAGCGGCCTGCGCACCGATACGACCAAATTCAATATTCTCTAATGGCTCTTCATAATAATCACCAATATTGCGGCCTTTGGCATGTTCGCTTTCTTCATCAAACTGATAAGCAGAGCTCTCTAACAAGTCGTAATCCACATATTGCCAGCGCCTTGCGGTGGTATAAGCACCCGTTTCGCGGTCAATCGTTACATAAATATCAGCGTTTTCTTCATGATTTTTTTTAGTTGCAGAAGCCAAAGCCAACTCTAAAGCAGTAAAAATCACCTCTTTACTCACGTTTTTTTCGTGGGCAAGCGCATCGACTAATAACAAAATTTCACGACTCATTGCAATCTCCAACTATCAATATATTCTAATAAACTTTTTTTAAAATCTAAACATTACACCAGACTTAAACCCTGGCTTGACCTAAAAAACTGGGCTTAAACGTGCCTTATCAATGTTGCTTAAAGCCAATTTATAGGTAACGCCTTCAAATTCCAGCAGCACAGACTCGGCCTCAACGCCTTTTAAAACCCCTAAAAACGTCTTGCGCGGCAAAGTGGTTTCCGTTGCGTTCGCACTTTCGTCTTTAATGCCAACACGCAACTTAATCTGAGCACGCTCACCAACAAACCGGGCAAAATCTTTCTCTTTTTTCAGCACGCGATCCATGCCTGCAGAAGAAATCTCCAGCCTATCATAGTCAATTTCATGCTCCACAGTCAGCACGTTACCCAATTGGTTACTTACCAAAACGCAATCGTCAATATTCACGCTATCTTTAATATCTACCGGGTTCAGCTTATCAATAAACACGCGCAACAATTTACCTCGGTTCGAAATCTCGAGGTCTACCAGCTCGTATCCCAGCTGTGCTACTGTTTTATCAATTAAGCCATGCAATTCTTGCATTACCGAATTCCTTACCTGCGTATCCTGCAGAAACAAAAAATGGGCACAAAGCCCATTCAAATTATGCGCCTATTATACCAATTAATTCAAGCAATTGGAATGATTTTGACAATTGACTGAAATGTGCTTTGGCATGTTAAGCAGTAGGTATAAACCAAAAAAGCTCCACAAGGGAGCTTTTTTGGTTTGGTATAAATAGCTTGGCAGTGACCTACTTTCGCATGCAAAAAGCATACTATCATTGGCGCTGGTTCGTTTCACGGCCCTGTTCGAGATGGGAAGGGGTGGGTCCAAACCGCTATGGC
>JAKFEP010000016.1:0-16675 GCA_036675645.1 Methylotenera sp.
GTACACCGCCATCAGGCTTTCAAAATCAGCCACTTTTTGCTCTGGCGTGCGCTTTAATACAGCGCGCAGCATTACCATTTGTTCTTCCATACTGAAATCATCCATCACGCCAAAATGCTCCTTGGCGGTCTCAATCCCCACCACACTTTTGCCTAATTCCTCAGCTTTGGTCATCAGTAGATTATCTAAGTTAAACGGGGTCTGCGGCTTGGGTAAATCAAATATCACCGCCAGCAGCCAAGGTTTCATTTGCATCGCCGCGCCCATATGCATCACATGAAAATCAGCCAGCTCACGCACTTGCTCAAACTCGGCGTCTGTCAATTGCGAAGCCAAATTGCCTTCTTTTAACAACAAAACACTGGGGTCATTATTAGCACCCGCCTCCATCATAAAAGTATCAACGCTACTTATAGCGGCAACCAGATTGGGGCTAATATCCGCCACACGGTTGTCATCGGTATGAATGGTGCCAAATAAATAACTGACGACACCTCTTGGCGATTCTAGCTTCCAAAACAAGCCTTTGTCAGTGGCAAATACAACGTTACTAAAGCATAAGAAAGCAAAAGCGATTGTTAATAACTGCTTACGTAACATAGAAAAATTTCCTTAAAAAATTGGCCTTAAAAAAAGACCAATGTATAAAACTAATGAAAAATCTATGCTTAATGACTATGGATATAGTGTTTGGTTGCACGATTTTAAGCAAGCATTGGTTAACGTGCTTTTGGGGATTTTTTGAATGGCGCGCTTTTAAATGATGGCGACTGACTGCCGCCAGATTTATAAGCCGCGTTTTTAAAATTATTAAACGCTTTTGGCAGTGGTTTTGCTCTAAACACAGTTCCGTCAGATTGTTTAATACTCGCCATCACCGCAGGCTGAAACGCAGGCACTAAATGCTTTTTGCTATTGCCAATCAAATCGGCACGCCCCATTTTTTTCAATGCTTCGCGCAACATCGGCCAATTAGCGGGGTCGTGATAACGGATAAAGGCTTTATGTAATTTACGCTGATTACCATTTTTTGGAATCGGCACATCGTCAGAATCTGCCGTGACTTTACGCAACGGATTTTTGCCGCTGTGATACATAGCAGTCGCCATCGCCATGGGCGTGGGGGTAAAGTTTTGCACTTGGTCTAACCTGAACTCGTATTTCTTCAACCACAATGCCAAATTCAACATATCCTCATCAGTGGTGCCTGGGTGTGCAGCGATAAAATAAGGAATCAAATACTGCTTTTTACCCGCTTCTGCACTGAATTTTTCGAACATCGCTTTGAATTCATCATAAGCGCCCATGCCCGGCTTCATCATTTTACTGAGTACGTTTTCTTCGCTATGCTCAGGCGCAATTTTCAAATAGCCACCGACGTGATGTTGCACCAGCTCTTTCACATATTCTGGTGACCTCACTGCCAAGTCATAGCGCAGGCCGGAGCCGATGAGTATTTTCTTAACGCCTTTAATGGCGCGGGCTTTGCGGTAAAGTTGAATCAGCGCACTGTGGTCAGTATTCAGATTCTCGCAAATGCCTGGATAAACGCAGCTTAATTTTCTGCACGATTGCTCAATTTTTTCAGATTTACAGGCAATACGATACATATTCGCTGTGGGCCCACCAAGATCGGAAATGATGCCAGTGAAGCCATCCACTTTGTCTCGGATTTCTTCCACTTCCTTCAGAATTGATTCTTCACTGCGGCTTTGAATAATACGGCCTTCATGCTCGGTAATTGAACAGAACGTACAGCCCCCAAAACAACCACGCATGATATTCACGCTAAAGCGAATCATTTCCCACGCAGGGATTTTTGCATTTTTATAGATGGGATGTGGCTTACGTGCATAAGGCATGTCGTACACATAATCCATCTCTTTCGTGGTGAGTGGGATTGGCGGCGGGTTTAGCCACACTTCACGGTCACCATGTTTTTGAACCAATGCACGCGCATTGCCTGGGTTAGCCTCTAAATGCAGCACCCGTGAAGCATGCGCATACAGCACGGGGTCTTGCGAGACGGCTTCATAATCAGGCAAACGCACCACTTGTTTGCTTCTATCAGCTTTGGGCTTACGGATAATTTCAATCGCTTTGGTACCTGCGGGCAGTGCTGGTTTAGCACTACTTTCTTCTGTCGCACAACTTGCATCTGCTTTACCCATCTTCATTTCATATGGGTCAATCGCTTTATCCACTGTGCCGGGGCGGTCTAATTTTGTGCTTTCAATTTCATCCCAGCCTTGGGGAATGTGTTTGCGCAAAAAGGCTGTACCGCGAATATCCTGAATTTCACTCACCTTCTCGCCTTTGGCGATGCGGTGACTCAACTCAACTAACGCTCTTTCCGCGTTGCCATACAACAAAATATCAGCTTTACTATCCACCAAAATACTGCGGCGCACTTTGTCGCTCCAGTAATCGTAATGGGCGATGCGGCGTAAACTGGCTTCAATGCTGCCAATAATAATCGGTACCTGCGAATAGGCTTCTTTACAGCGCTGTGAATAGACTAATACTGCCCTATCTGGGCGTTTGTTCGGTGCGGCATCTGGCGTATAAGCATCATCGCTACGAATTTTTTTATCTGCGGTATAGCGATTGACCATGCTATCCATATTGCCGGCAGTGATGCCAAAATACAGATTAGGTTTGCCGAGTGCCTTGAAAGCGCTGGCATTCTGCCAATCTGGCTGCGCGATAATCCCAACACGAAAACCCTGTGCCTCTAATAACCGCCCGACTAGCGCCATACCAAAGCTAGGGTGGTCAATATAAGCATCGCCGGTCACCAAAATAATGTCGCATGAATCCCAACCCAGCGCGTCCATTTCGGCGCGCGTCATCGGCAACATATTGGCCGCACCAAAGCGCTTCGCCCAATAGGGGCGATAGCTGTGGATAGGTTTGGCTAAATTGTTGGTGTAAATTTCCATGAATGACGTGCTAATGACTCAGCATAAGAACAAGCTGCGCATTTTACGCATTTTTCATTCAATTACAAAGGCTTATCTCACAAAATCCTAATTTAGATTGTTAAAGATAAACCTAATGTAATATTTCGATATAACCATCTTCACTAAGCACAATTAATACCGCATCCACTTCTTGCAAGCTTGGGTTTGCACGCCGGATATCTTCAACTGATTTAAAACCATCGACTTGTTTTAGGTATTCGCGTAATCTTAGCTGCAAGCCTTGACTGCGTAGCGCGCACTCCTCAACCCCTTTTAGGGTTTTTTTATATATGATGTCCATAACAATACTCCCCCTCCCCAAAATTTATTTTTATACTTATTATTAAATACTTTTCGTTTACATCGATTTAAATATAGACTAATAACATGATGAATACAAACAAAATTTACACGGTGAGCGGCATGACTTGCAACAATTGTGTTGCAAGGGTGCAGAACACATTAGCACCTTATGCAGAGGCGGTTGAAGTGACACTCAATCCACCTCAAGTAAAGCTCACCAATCAAAAATTAGACAGCAGCGCCTTGAACGATATTTTGCAAAGCACTGGTAATTATAAAATTGGCACGGAAGTAAGCGCACCATCGCATGCTAATATCTCTACTGATATTCCTGACAAGAGCTTAATTACATACAAGCCACTTATTCTGGTATTTGCTTATATTTTAGGCGTCTGCTTGCTAGTGGAATTCAGCCATGGCGATTTTAATCTGCACCGCTTTATGCCAAGCTTTATGGCTGGCTTTTTCCTGGTATTTTCATTTTTTAAACTGCTGGATTTAACCGGCTTCGCCAATAGTTATGCCATGTATGACGTGCTGGCAAAGCGCGTGCCGGTATATGGCTATATTTACCCTTTTATCGAGCTGGCTCTAGGTGCCGCATATCTATTGGCTTACAGGCCGGTGCTAATTAACAGCATTACGCTTATTGTCATGGCCTTTTCTAGCATTGGTGTCATCTCTGCGGTGCTTAGTAAACAAAAAATCAAATGTGCTTGTTTGGGTACTGGGTTTAATTTGCCCATGACCACTGTGACCATTATTGAAGACGTATTAATGGCAGCCATGGCAGCTTGGATGTTAATTTAGTCAAATCAGTGCCGAATTTACACTACTTATGCATATAACCAATTATGCATATAACCAATGCTTTCTAGAACAAATTTTAAGCATCGTGTAGACTCGTTTTTTTCTTAATCTAATAATTGCCACCTTGAAGCAATTCTCGTTTATACAACGCATCCTATTACCCCTGTTACTAGTAGGGGTTTTATCTATAATATCCACCGCTATTCACATGTTTGCCGTGGACATGGAAAGAATCAAAGCTAATGCACTAAACGAAGCTCGAGAGCTTGAGGATTTACTGATTATGGCAGAAAGCCTAGTCGGTGAGCATGTGCAGCTTTCAATGCAAATACTTAAGCAAAGAAGCTTGGCTATTGGCCCACCCAATATCAAGGGCAATATTATTCTCAACAACCAGCAGTTGGCTGACTTAACATTTGGGACGCAATCTCAGGCCTTTGCCACCGACTTAGTAGATGGCGTCACAGATACAGGCACTGGCACAGCCACTTTGTTTGTAAAAAACGAAAGTGGTTTTGTGCGCATTGCTACTAGCGTTCGCAAAAAAGATAGAACTCGTGCAATAGGTACAGTGCTCGACCCTGCAGGAAAAGCCATGCCTTATTTGTTAGCCAAGCAATCTTTTTATGGCGTTGTTGATATTTTAGGTGAGCCTTATATCTCAGGCTATGAGCCCATCATTGATCAATCTGGCAATTTGATTGGGGCTTGGTATGTGGGCTATAAAGTGGATGTACAAGCGCTCGATCAAGCCATCAAAAAGTGGGCGTTTCTTCAATCAGGTTTTGCTGCGATTACCGATTACAACCATAATATTCGTTTTTTGTCGGAGCGTGTCTCCCAAACCGAAGCGTCGAAAGTCTTAAGTAAACCTACAGATAAATGGGTCATTGTGAGTCAAAATATACCGCAGTGGGATTTTCACGCAGTGATTGCCTACCCGGCACGCGAAGCGTTCTGGGATAGCGCTAGCAAGCTATATCCATTACTAATTATGGGTGGATTGTTTGGTGTTATCTTAATCGTTCTCGCTTTACAAAAACTACGGCAACTTGTGATTATGCCGCTGGGTGGCGATCCACAAACCGCCAGCACGTTGGTAAGCCGCATTGAGCAAGGCGATTTTGAGGAAGATGGCACTAGTGCCGAACCTGACACGCTCATTGGCAATATGCTTAAAATGCGCCAACGCCTGCGTGAAATGTTAAATGAGTTACAGGAAAATGCGGAGCGCCTTAGCGTTTCATCTAGTGTATTTGCTCACGCACACGATGGTATTTTTATTACCGATGCTAATGCAAAGATTACTGAGGTCAATCCAGCTTTTACCACACTGACGGGCTATAGCAGAGAAGAAGCGCTCGGGAAGAATCCGCACGAATTAGGCTTTGTACATTTAAGAAAATCCTTTTTTTCGAAGCTATTCAGCAACACATCAAACAAAAAAGAGTGGCAAGGCGAGGCATGGAGTAAAAAGAAAAGCGGCAGTCAATACATGGCATCCTTAGATGTTTTCCCTGTCTATGATAACGCTCAACAGTTTCAGCATTATGTCGGCCTGTTTTCAGATATTACCCAACAAAAAGAGCACCAGAAATCGCTGGAGCATATGGCTTACCATGACCCACTTACACAATTGCCCAATCGCGCATTATTTTCAGATCGCCTACAGCAAGCCGTAGCACGTGCAGCGCGCACTAAGGAGTGCGTCGTCATTTGCTATATTGATTTAGATAACTTCAAGCCCATTAACGACAACCTCGGACACGGAACGGGTGATCAATTGCTCATCATGCTGGCTGAACGTTTGCGTGAAAAGCTGCGCGAAACGGATACCATTGCGCGTTTAGGTGGTGATGAATTTGCTTTGTTATTATGCGGTTTACAAACATTAGATGAATACAAACTGACTTTAGATCGCTTGCTTGCTGAAATTGAAACGCCAGTTATTATTAATAATGAAACGCTTAAAATCTCTGCCAGCATTGGCTACACTTTTTATCCATACGACAACAACACACCCGATATTCTGTTGCGCCATGCCGACCAAGCCATGTATCAAGCTAAAGCAAATGGGGGCGGGCACCATTATTTATTTCAGTTACAAGCTTCACTCTTTAGTTAAGTATGGCAAGCGCTTATTACAAACTTCCTAGCGGTTATGTGCTGGCGCTTGATGACGAAACTACCTTTCCTGCATTATCAGATGCATTGACAGAACCAAACGGTTTAATCGCAATTGGTGGCGATTTAAATGCAGCACGTTTATTAAGTGCTTACAGGCAAGGGATATTCCCTTGGTTTAATGTCGGCGAACCTGTTATGTGGTGGAGCCCAGACCCGCGCATGGTGTTGTACCCGGATGAATTAAAAATAAGCAAATCCCTGGCAAAAACACTTAAACATAATCACCAAGTCGGCACCTACAAAACCCGCATCAATACTGCCTTTCAGGCCGTGATAACCGCCTGTAGCAACACGCCCAGAAATGATCAACCCGGCACTTGGATCACCGACGAGATGCTAAGCGCTTATTGCAATCTGCACACGCAAGGCTATGCCGTATCTGCAGAAACCTGGCTTAACGACGAGCTAGTTGGTGGTTGCTATGGTGTAAAAATTGGCCGCATGTTTTATGGTGAAAGTATGTTTCATACCCAGCCAAATGCCTCAAAAATTGCATTTGTATATTTGGTTGAATGGCTTAAAGAGCAACAAGTTGGCATGATCGATTGTCAAATGAAAACGCCACTGCTAAGCAGCTTTGGTGGGCGCGAAATCAATCGGGATGACTTTATACAAACGCTAACAAAATTGGTAAACTCTTGACATGTGCCAGGCCAAATTAATATGACTTTACCCAGCGAATTACCCCTACATAAACTGCAATTTTACGTGACTACACCGTATCAATGTGGTTATTTACCAGGCAAACTGGCGCAAAGCTTAATTGCCACGCCGCATCACCTAGTCGACAACAATATCTACAGCGGCCTGATTCAACAAGGGTTTCGGCGTAGCGGTAAATTCGTTTACCGTCCTCATTGTGAACAATGCAACGCCTGCATACCGACCCGCGTCGTGTTGGCCGAATTTACTCCTTCCCGTAGCCAAAAAAGGGCTTTCAAGCAGCACCATGGTTTAGTTGCGCGCATTTTGCCGCTGGCTTACCACCAAGACCACTTTGAGTTATACGCCAGTTATCAAGCTGCGCGTCATGCTGAGTCAGAGAGCTTTGATGCCGAAAAGGACGATGCCGAACAATATCGGCAATTTTTGTGCATGAGCAATGTAGAAAGCTTAATCGTAGAATTCCGCGATGCTGAAAATCAGCTCAAAATCGTCAGCATGGTGGATATCGTACGGGATGGGGTTTCTGCGGTGTACACGTTTTACGATACAACTGACCATAAAGCAAGCTACGGTACTTATTCAATCATGTGGCAAACCGAGTGGACGAAAAGTCTCAACCGGCCTTATTTATACTTAGGTTACTGGATAGCCGCCAGTGAAAAAATGGCTTATAAACAAGCATTTAAACCACAAGAGTTATTAATAGACGGCGAATGGCTTAAATCTTGCAGCGCTAAATAAGTGCACAAATTCAATTTTGACCTTGTTAAATGCGCTCCGATACTTGGTTTTTAACAACTCTTGCGCATATTCCTCGTTGCCCATTCGATGCTGCCCCAAGGCGACACCTGCGCATCCATGAAACTCCGCATACGCTTTACACACGGCATCGTACTCAGACAAATGCCCAAAAAGCACTTGCGCTTCACCATGAAGCCACTTTCCCAAAGAACCATGATTATCTTGATACACTTTTGTTAACTCAAAACCTGCATCGTTTGCGCCATGCATGACTTCTATAAATCTTTCATGCCATGCAATATGTGCGCTCAATACTTGCTCAAGATTCAATCCACATGGGGCCTCATCTGTTAGTGCTGCTTTAACACTTGTATCAAAATAGTCTTCATCTTCAAACCAAGCCAATAGTTCCATTTTGGTTTCCTACCTTTCCATTCTGGTTTCCTACCTTTTTTGTTAGTATTTTTGTACTTAATACAGCAGCATAAATCTTGCCAACCTTTGAAATCTTGTTTATGTGATTGATTTTATTTAATAAATTGTTGACTAAAATTAATTAAAGAGGCGCTATGTGATGTAAATCCAGCATAAATGCTACAATACGGCCTTAAATTTTTACCACTCACTTTTGCAAAAATATAGATTTTGAAAAAACTCGTTATCTTTGGTGTAGGCCTAATTGGTGGCTCGGTTGCACTTGCCTTAAAAAAGGCAGGTAGTGCAGCGCATATCGTGGGGGTTGGGCGCACAGAGAAAAGCTTGCAAACCGCTTTTGAGCTAGGCGTGATTGATTCGACAGAGACCGATGTCGGCAATGCGCTCAACGCTGCTGATTTAGTGTTGATTGCCGCGCCTGTGGCGCAAACCAGAACCATATTACAAAGCATCCAGCCACATTTAAACGCTCACACAGTGATTACCGATGCGGGTAGCACCAAGGGCGATGTGTTAGCCGTTGCGCGTGAGGTTTTAGGCGCGCAGTTTAGCCAGTTTGTCGGCGGCCACCCAATTGCTGGTGCGGAAAAATCTGGCGTTACCGCTGCGACAGCAGATTTATTTGTTGGCAAAAACGTCGTACTTACACCTGTTTTTTCGCCCACGCCAGAGACTACCAATAATGAAACCAATCGCCATGCGGTTCGAGTGACGTCTGAATTATGGGTTACATGTGGCGCAAATGTGAGTGAAATGCCTGCCGAAACGCACGACAACATCTTTGCCGCGGTAAGCCACTTGCCACATTTGCTGGCATTTACTTTAGTAGATGATATTGCCTCGCGCCCCAACGCAGAACAATTATTCAGCTTTGCTGCCAGTGGCTTTAGGGATTTTACGCGCATTGCTGGTAGCCATCCTGAAATGTGGCGAGATATTAGCCTTGCCAATAAAACAGCATTATTAAGTGAAATTGCGGCTTTTGAAAATGAGTTAAGTCAATTGAAACAGTTACTTAAAAGTGAAGATGCTGAGGGCTTGCAAGCGCTTTTTGAGCGTGCCAGTGTTGCGCGGAACAATTGGGCGAAAGAAAGAGAAAAACAGTAATTTATGGAACAAAAGCATTTACCCGCAGCCACCCATGCGGAAGGGTCCATCACCCTACCTGGTAGCAAAAGTATCTCAAACCGCACTTTGTTACTGGCTGCATTAGCAAGCGGCACTACTGAAATTCGTGACTTATTAGTTTCTGATGACACATCGCGCATGCTTGAAGCACTGGAAACATTAGGCGTAAAGTTAGAAAAATTGACGGCCACTGATTGGCGCGTTCATGGCTGTGCTGGTAACTTTCCCAATAAAGGCACCCTTGATAACCCAGTGGATTTATTTTTGGGCAATGCGGGCACTGCATTTAGGCCCCTTACCGCCGCGCTGGCTTTATCAGGTGGGCATTACACGCTTAGTGGCGTGCCACGTATGCATGAGCGCCCCATTGGTGATTTGGTAGATGCGCTCAAACAAATTCATGCCAAAATTGACTACCGAGAAAACTTCAACTACCCACCACTCCATATCTCTCCTGCTGACATTAAAATTGGCCGCCCAATACAGATTAGCGGAGATGTTTCTAGTCAGTTTTTAACGGCACTACTCATGGCTTTGCCACTCAGTACGCAAGGGGCCACTATTGAGGTGGTAGGCGAGCTGATTTCTAAACCTTACATTGATATCACACTGAATCTAATGGCTCGGTTTGGGGTGAAAGTAGAACGTGATGGTTGGCAACGTTTTGTCGTGCCCGCAAACAGCAAATATTTATCTCCTCAAGAAACATTTGTAGAAGGTGACGCTTCTAGCGCTTCTTACTTTTTAGCCGCTGGCGTAATTGCTGGCAATGTAACAGTACGAGGCATTGGTGCAGATAGCATTCAAGGTGATATTAAATTTACTGAAGCTTTAGCGCAAATGGGCGGCATTATTGATTATGGTCAAAACCAAGTCTCAGCAAGTAAACCAAACACTGCAAAATTACAATCCATTACTATGGATTGTAATCACATTCCTGATGCAGCCATGACTTTAGCCATTTTGGCTTTATTCGCGGACGGAACTACTTGGTTGCAAAATATAGGCAGTTGGCGCGTAAAAGAAACTGACCGTATTGTCGCAATGGCTATCGAATTGCGAAAAGTGGGTGCGATTGTGGAAGAAGGTTACGATAACATCAAAATAACGCCACCTGCCAAACTCACCCCTAATGCGGTGATTGATACTTATGACGACCACCGCATGGCGATGTGCTTTTCGCTCGTCAGCTTAGGTGGTATGCCGATTACCATTAATGACCCCAAATGCGTGGCAAAAACTTTCCCAAATTATTTTGAAGAATTTGCAAAAATTGTCAGTTGATTCAGGCACTTCAAGCACTATTCCAGTCATCGCAATTGATGGCCCTTCTGCCAGTGGCAAAGGTACGGTTGCGCAATTAGTAGCAGATAAGCTTGGTTTCCACTATTTAGATTCCGGAGCTTTATACCGAATCGTCGCGCTTGCGGCACAGCAGCATAAAATAAACTGGAGCAACGCCGAAGCGTTGGGTGCGTTAGCAACAACGCTGAATATTCGCTTTAAAGAAAGCGATATTTACTTAAATGACATACTCATTACCGAGTTAGTGCGTACGGAAGAAATTGGCCGCGGTGCATCAGAAGTCGCCGTTCACCCACAAGTACGGGCAGCCTTATTAGATTTACAGCGCGACTTTAGAAAATTACCAGGCTTGGTGGCCGATGGCCGCGATATGGCCAGCGTGGTATTTACCGATGCAAAACTCAAAATATTCCTCACAGCTAGCGTAGGAGTTCGTGCTGAGCGCCGCTATAAACAGCTCAAAAATAAAGGCTTGAACGCAGATTACGACAACATTTTAGCCGATTTACAACAGCGCGATTTACGCGACAGTGCCCGCTGCGCTTCACCACTGCTACAAATGCCAACAGCCCTATTACTAGACACGACCCAGCGCGATATTCAGCAGACGGTAGATTTTGTATTAACTGCCTATAAAAACTTGCATAATTTTAAATAAAAACCTATTTAAGTCATTGAACATAAGCCATTTTTTGTGTAAGATGCACGATTCGTGTTATGTTCATAGATATGGCATAACGTTTAATTAACTGCCCCACTGCTAGGTGGGAATACTTTATAGGCCAATATTTTAATAAACTATCATGTTTAATAAAAATATAGCTTAAGTAATTTTTTAGGTATCTTTAATTTAATGGCTTCTACTTCTAATTCAACTCCATCCTCTTCAATGGAATCCTTTGCCGCGCTTTTTGAAGAAAGCTTAGCGCGCCAAGAAATGCGCTCGGGCGAAGTAATTACCGCCGAGGTGATTTCAATCGACAGCGACCACGTAATTGTTAATGCTGGCTTAAAATCTGAAAGCGTAATTGACGTAAACGAATTTAAAAACGCTCAAGGTGAGCTTGAAGTAGCCGTAGGCGACTTTGTCAAAGTATGTATTGAAAAATTAGAAGATGGTTTTGGCTCTACGCAACTTTCGCGCGAAAAAGCGAAGAAAATGCAAGCTTGGCTGGATTTAGAAGATGCGATGAACGAAGGTCGTGTCGTTAAAGGCTTTGTCAGCGGCAAAGTTAAAGGTGGCTTGCGTGTAGCAGTTAATGGCATTATGGCTTTCCTACCAGGTTCATTGGTAGATGTGCGTCCTGTAAAAGACACTACTCCATTCGAAAACAAAGAATGGGATTTCAAAGTTATCAAATTAGACCGCAAACGTAACAACATCGTGGTTTCTCGCCGTGCGGTAATGGAAGTTTCTGCTGGTGCAGACCGTGAAGCATTGATGGGCTCATTGACAGAAGGTGCAGTCGTTAAAGGTATCGTTAAAAATATCACTGACTACGGCGCATTTGTAGACTTGGGCGGTATCGATGGCTTATTACACATTACTGACTTGGCATGGCGTCGCGTTAAGCACCCATCAGAAGTGCTGACAGTAGGCGAAGAAGTTGAAGCGAAAATCCTGAAATTCGATCAAGAGAAAAACCGCGTTTCATTAGGTATTAAACAATTAGGCGACGACCCTTGGGTGGCATTAACCCGTCGTTACCCAGTTAGCACACGCCTATTCGGTAAAGTGTCTAACATTACTGATTACGGCGCGTTCGTTGAAGTAGAGCCAGGCATTGAAGGTTTAGTCCATGTATCTGAAATGGATTGGACCAACAAAAACATTCATCCAGGCAAAATCGCGCAATTGGGTGACGAAGTAGAAGTGATGATTTTAGAGATTGATGAAGAACGTCGTCGTCTATCACTAGGCATGAAACAGTGTAAAGCTAACCCGTGGGATGATTTCTCAGCTACACACGCTAAAGGCGACAAAGTATCTGGTCAAATCAAATCAATTACCGATTTTGGCGTGTTTATTGGCTTGCCAGGTGGTATTGATGGTTTAGTGCATTTGTCTGATTTATCTTGGACACAAACCGGTGAAGAAGCGATTCGTAACTTTAAAAAAGGCGACGAGCTTAACGCAGTAATCTTAGCGATTGATGTGGAAAAAGAACGTATTTCATTGGGTGTTAAACAATTGACCGATGATCCTTCAGGCGCGACTGCATCTGTGACTGCTGATGATAAATCAGCTAAACCGAAAGCAAAACCAGCAAAAACTAAAGCAGAAGCACCTTCTGCTGAAGATGCAGCGGCGGCTTCTGGTTCTACTAACCTTGGCGCATTACTCAAAGCCAAAATGGATAGCAAAAAATAATTAATCATTAAGAGGCAAGCATAAGCCATGACAAAATCTGAGTTAATTAATTTACTAGCAGAACGTTTTCCACAATTAGTGGTGAAAGATGCAGAGCTATCGGTTAAAGCCATTTTAGATGCGATGACCGATAACCTGTCCACTGGCGAACGTATCGAAATCCGTGGCTTTGGTAGTTTTAGTTTAAATTACCGCCCGCCACGTTTGGGCCGCAACCCTAAAACCGGAAGCAAAGTGCAGGTGCCTGCCAAGCATGTGCCACACTTTAAAGCGGGTAAAGAATTACGTGATCGCGTGGATTCTGCAGCTTAATATTAATTGGTTTAATAAAGGCGCTTGTTTCAAGCGCCTTTTTTTATGTCATTTATATAATGCTTTTTAGAATAATTAGCGAGTAAGTCCAAGCACAGGTAAAATATTACAAGTTAAAATGTGACCCAATAAATGTGACAGGAAAATGTCTATCAACCTATGAATATCGAATTTGAATACTGGTGGTTACTGATTTTACCCTTGTTTTTTACGCTGGGCTGGATAGCCGCACGTGTCGATATTAAACAACTGATAGCCGAATCAACCACACTGCCCGCGGCCTACTTTAAAGGTTTGAACTTTCTGATTAGCGATCAACACGCAAAAGCGGTTGAAGCCTTTTCTGAAGCGGTGCAAGCCAACACTGATTCACTAGAGCTGCATTTTGCACTGGGCAGTTTATTTAGACGCACTGGCGAAACCGACCGCGCTATTAACATGCATTTGAATTTGTTAGATAAAAAAGAACTCACTGAAAATCAAAAAACTGCGGTGAAAGCTGAGTTGGCGCAAGACTATTTAAAGGCCGGCTTGTATGACCGTGCTGAAGAGTTATTTAAAGGCCTGGATGATACGCGCTATCGACAACCTGCCTTGCATGCATTGCTGGAAATATATGTGCGGGAGCGTGAATGGTTGCGTGCCATAGAAACTGCTACCGAACTTGAGCGCTTGTCTGGTGTTCCTTTCAGGCGCGAGATTGCCCAATATTATTGTGAGCTTGCCATGAATGAAATCATCGCGCAGCAGCAAGATGCAGCGCGTGTGCAGCTTGACTTAGCCTTGGATGCCAACAAAAATTGTGTACGGGCTAACGTGTTGCTTGGTGATTTAGAAGCAAGCAATGGTGCGCATCAAGCAGCCATTTCAGCGTGGAAGCGCATTGAGTATCAACAACCCGAATACTTAGGCCTGGTTGCCAATAAAATGCTTAAAAGCTACCGTGCACTGGAACCCGTAAACGGCGGTCAACTAAAACAAGGCTTAGCCCAACTAAATACTTATTTGGAAACTTATAAGCTACCCTCACTGATGGCAGCATTATACGAAGCCACCCTGGCTGAAGAAAGTCCAGAAAAAGCGGTCAAACTAGCCAGAAATGAGCTGATACGCCAGCCAAGCCTCACTACGTTGGACCAGTTGCTACAGGCGCGCGCCATGGCAGATGAAACCAGCACCAAGAAACAAGCCAATAACCAGGACATTCAATTGATGCAGCAAACTGTGCGCAATGCGATAGGCAACCGTGCAGCTTATCATTGCGACCATTGCGGCTTTCGTGCCAAACAACACCATTGGCAATGCCCGGCTTGCAATGCGTGGGAAGCTTTGCCAGCTGAGCCAAGCGAAGCGATTAGCCGCGAAATGACCGTAAAGAAATCAAAATAGTAAAAAACAATAGAAAGTAACCAAGTGCTTGATAATAAAGCAAGTAGCAAAACACACGACAGCAAAATAATCGTAGCGTTAGATTATGCTGATGCGGAAAGCGCAATGAATCTAGTGAATCAGCTAGACCCCAGCTTATGCAAGCTTAAAGTAGGCAAAGAATTATTCACAGCTTCTGGCCCGCAATTAGTCGAACAATTAGTCGGAAAAGACTACCAAGTCTTTTTAGATTTAAAATTTCACGACATCCCAACCACGGTTGCGAAAGCTTGCAAAGCCGCTAGCAACCTAGGTGTATGGATGCTGAATGTACATGCAAGCGGTGGCTTAGAAATGATGCAAGCCGCAAAGGAAGCAGTTAATAGTAGCCCAAGCCAACCACTATTAATCGCAGTTACGGTACTCACAAGCATGAATAGCGGGCAGTTTTCTTTAATTGGAATTAAAGAAAAAAATATAGAAAAGCATGTTGTCCACCTAGCCAAACTTACTAAACAAGCTGGCTTAGATGGTGTAGTCTGCTCAGCAGGTGAGGTCTATAAATTAAGGGAAGAATTAGGAACTGAATTCTGCCTTGTCACCCCTGGCATCCGCCCTGAGAATGCCAGCTTTGATGACCAAAAGCGTGTTGCAAGCCCTAAAGCAGCACTTAACATGGGGGCCAGCTATCTGGTCATTGGCAGGCCTATTACACAGGCTGCCAGCCCGCTAGCGGCATTAACTCAAATCTACGAAGAAATCGCTGCCTTCCAGTAGTTAAATCTCAACCAAACCATTACACTGGCGTTTCGACGTCGTTGTTTTAAAATAACCTTTGGGAGAAAAATAAAATGAAGAAATTACTCATCGCAATCTTTGCAACATTCGCTTTAAGTTTTAATGCATTTGCAGTCGTTAACCTCAATACTGCTACACAAGAAGAATTAGAAACTCTAGAAGGCATTGGTCCAGTAAAAGCCAAATCGATTGTTGATTACCGCAAAAAAAATGGCGGCTTTAAATCGGTAGACGAACTTGACAAGGTAGATGGCATTGGTGAAGTTACCCTAAAAAATGTACGTAAAGACGTTGCAGTAAGTGGTCGTACTACGGTTGTTGTGCCAGCAGCTAATCAAGCAACTTCTGATAAGAAAACTAAAGAAACTAAACCCACAAAAGATGCCAAGCCAGCTAAAGAGACTAAACCCAAGGAAACTAAGGTTGTTGGTACTGAAAAAGCAGCTGTTAGCGGAAAAACTGCAGTTAGCAAAGCAGTCAAAGAATCTACGGCTAAAAAAGAGGTGAAAACAGAAACATCTAAAAAAGCAGATGCAAAAAAGGTTACTGATAAGAAAGCCACAACTGTTGCCAAAAAAACCGAAGCAAAAGCTAAGTAAAAAACCTTAGCAGCAATTAAGTTACATGAAGTTTTACCAAACAAGAAGCCCGCTACTGCGGGCTTTTTAACATACATATTTCAATTAATCATCATGGCCTTTATGGTCGTGTTTGTAATGCCCTTTTCCGTGTTTATGTTTTTTACCGTGTTTATGGGTGTGATTACGGCTTGTCGCTTTGGGTGAAGGCTCATCAATTACTTTACCAACTACCGCACCACCAGCACCACCTAGACCAGCGCCAACAACCGCACCTGTACCAGTGCCACTGACTTTACGGCCCACATAAGCACCACCAGCACCACCCGCCGCACCGCCAACTATTGCACCTGTTTGACCCTCACCTTTAGTAGTAACTGCGCCACCTACACCGCCACCAACCGCACCACCAACCACTTCGCCAGTGCTCCCGCCTACTACACCACCAATCGCGGTACCCGCTGCAGCACCTAAGCCACCGCCTACTGCAGTTTTTGCGTTGCTATCTGCAGCCATCGCATGGCCAGAAAATAATAGAATTGCTAATAATGAACTGTTAACTAACTTCATTGTGTATTCCCTCTTTTGTAGAAAAATTGTGTTTGAAAGTGTACAAGATGTTAAAAATACACAGCATCAGGTAGCGCTGACATGAATGTAAGAAAATTCTTACATTCAACATGATGACTATCTAGCTTAACTAGTATGTC
>JAKFEP010000220.1:0-2472 GCA_036675645.1 Methylotenera sp.
TACCAAATTTTTCTGAGCAGAGTGCTTGGCAAACCCCATTGGTAGGATGCGATTTAGTTATCCATCTCGCTGCGCGCGTGCATGTAATGAAAGATAAAGTATCAAATCCGCTTGAGGAGTTTCGTAAAGTCAATGTCAATGGCACATTGGCACTCGCTGTGCAGGCAGCTAAGGCAGGAGTAAAGCGTTTTATATATATTAGCTCCATTAAAGTGAATGGTGAGGCTACAGAACTAAATAAACCATTTACGGAACAAGATACCGCTAATCCTCAAGATGCATATGCAGTATCAAAGTATGAAGCTGAGCAAGGTCTTTTGTTAATTGCACAGCAAACTGGGATGGAAGTTGTGATAATTCGTCCACCCTTAATATATGGGCCAGGGGTAAAAGCTAATTTTGCAAGTATGTTGAGGGCAGTAAAACGAGGTATCCCGCTACCACTGGGTGCTATTAATAACAAGCGCAGTTTTGTTTATGTGGGCAACTTAGTGAGTTTAATTGAGCATTGTATTGATTATCCTGCAGCAAAAAATCAAGTTTTCCTGGTTTCAGATGGTCATGACCTATCAACCACAGAATTGTTGCAAGAGTGTGCTGTGGCACTAAAAGTGCAGTCAAGGCTTGTACCTGTTCCACAAAATTTAATAGAGGGGTTCGCTGCATTTTTTGGAAAGCAATCTGTTGCACAAAGGCTATGTGGTAACTTACAAGTGGATATTTCTAAAGCACATGCGTTACTCGGTTGGAAGCCGCCTATTTCAGTTGCGGATGGACTGAAAGTCACCGCATTGGCTTTGCAAGGTGAATATTGAATGAAGCGATTACTTGATATATGTTTGGTGTTTATAACCCTGGTTTTTTTAATATTACCGTTTTTTATAGTCGCAGTAATCGTACGATTAACCTCAACGGGCCCAGTGCTCTATTGGTCGGATCGAGTTGGACGTGAGAATAAGTTATTTAGGATGCCCAAGTTTCGTACCATGCTAGTAGACACACCAGCAGTGGCGACACATCTTTTGCCAGAACCAACACGGTTTCTAACGCCAGTAGGCTCATTTTTGCGTAAATCTAGCTTGGACGAGTTGCCGCAACTATGGAGCGTACTTAAAGGGGATATGTCTTTTGTTGGACCACGACCAGCGTTGTTTAACCAAGACGACTTAATTAAGCTAAGAACAGAAAAGGGTGTGCATGTCCTAAAGCCCGGCATAACGGGTTGGGCACAAATCAACGGTCGGGATGAACTGCCAATTCCTGAAAAGGTGAAACTGGACGTAGATTATTTGCATAAATCTTCCTTATACTTTGATTTAAAAATAATTGCTTTAACGGTTCTTAAAGTATTATGTAGGGATAATATTCAACATTGATGCTTAGCTTATGTAGCCATTGATATATGTATGGCTAAAAATTACAATGGTGCTTGAAATCCTACCCTCAAAAAATTAATAAAAAGTCACACGCAAACAAATGAAGAGTCATTGGCAATTTTTAACTAATCTGCGTTCTTTTGGTGCTTTTGCGCATGACGTCGCTGTTGCGTTTATCGCTTGGAACTTGAGTTTCCTACTTCGCTTTAATTTTGAAATCCCTGCAAATTTTTACGTACATTTGTATGAAACGGCACTTTGGGTGGCGTTACTTCAAAGTAGTGTTTTTGTGCTGTTTGGTTTGTATCAAGGCGTTTGGCGCTTTGCTAGTATCCCCGATCTCAAAAGGATTATTAAAGCTGTAGTTGTAGCTGCTACCGCTGTGGCGGCATTGTTATTCATGATAAATCCTTTGGTCGTCGTACCAAGGACAGTA
The DNA here is from genome assembly GCA_036675645.1 of Methylotenera sp. Lineage (GTDB taxonomy): Bacteria > Pseudomonadota > Gammaproteobacteria > Burkholderiales > Methylophilaceae > Methylotenera_A. The sequence goes on from JAKFEP010000220.1 coordinate 1,813, forward strand.
TTAATATTAGACCCTATTTTGTTGGTACTTTTGATGGGAGGCAGTCGTTTTGCTTACCGCGCATGGAAAGAGTATCGGCTTTATGGCGTTTCACGCTTACAGGGCGAGCCCGTTATTATCGTTGGTGCAGGTGAATTAGCGGTGGCCTTGCTTAAAGACTTGGGTAGAAGCAAGCAATGGCGCGTGATAGGTTTGCTAGACGAAGGCAAGGCTATGCAGGGTAGATTGTTGATGGGAGTGCGCGTGTTGGGTGCGGTAGCGCAGCTCCCCGAAATCGCCTCTAAGTATGGGGTAGGCAATATCATCATTGCTTTGCCGCCAGAGGCGTACTTATCGCGTCGGCAAGTGGTGACTTTGGCCAATGATCATGGATTAACAGCCTTTACTGTGCCGGCCATGGATGATTTAATGAGTGGCAAAATAAATGTCTCTCAAATTCGCAAAGTTGAAGTTGAAGATTTGCTGGGTCGAGATACGGTAAATTTAGACAACCAGGGCTTGCAACAGTTAATTGAGCACCATACGGTGATGGTGAGTGGTGCAGGGGGCTCAATAGGGTCCGAGCTAAGCAGGCAAATTTTAAAGTTTAAGCCTGGCAGATTAATCTGCTTTGATGTCTCTGAATATGCGTTATATCAGCTAGAGCAAGACTTACATCAG
>JAKFEP010000051.1:0-16397 GCA_036675645.1 Methylotenera sp.
ACATCTTCTGTAGCGATTTCATGTGCAGCATCCATATCTGCCAACAGCTCTTGCACCGGATCTTCTAATAAATCAGGTTCGTTGATATATTCAATTTCGATGCCTGCAGCATTGGTTTCGGCTTGCGCACTGAAAGAGTAAATTAAGCCAGCAGTCAATATCAATAAGCCTGCTAAGCCAATAGCAGTCTTTTTGTGGCCAGCGCGCTGAACTACAGCGGGTGTTTTGCTTTTACCTGAGCTATGAATGTTCATTTGATGTTACCTGATAGTGCGAAAGTGCATGGTAGCTATGGAAGATAGCTGCGTCAAGTGAAAGTTATACTTTATAAGTAAATGTTATGTAGATGATTAATAATGGTTTCTTAAGGTTCTAATGGCAGTGAAAACAGATAGCTCATCTTGATTGAGTGCATTCGAATTTTTAATGATACTCGCATGATTGCAGCGCAAAAATGGATTGGTGGCTAACTCTAATGCAATGTTGCTCGGTAAACTTGGTAATTGTCGTTGGCGGACTAGTTTTACCGCATTGGCCCGGGCTTGTAAATCTTCATTATCTGGCTCTAAAGTAAGTGCGAATGCAATGTTTTTAGCGGTATATTCGTGTGTGCAAAATACCTGAGTATTTACATTTAACTTTTTTAAACGCTCTAGTGACTGTAACATTTGTGCTGGCGTACCTTCAAATAGTCGCCCGCAACCCGCGCCAAATAAGGTATCTCCGCAGAATAAATAATGGTCATTGAAATAGGCAATGTGCCCAAGCGTATGACCTGGCAACCACATCGCCTGCAAGCTGAGATCAATTTCTGGCAGATCTATTTCATCACCTTCAGCCAATCTGGTGTGTTCAAAATTAAAATTTTCATATTGTGGTGCATAGACTGGCGCTGACTGAAAGCGCAATAAATCGGCTACACCCCCTATATGATCACTATGATGATGTGTAATTAAAATGGCGGCTAAGGTTAAGTTTAACTTTTGCAATGTGGTAATAACTGGTAAGGCATCACCAGGATCCACCACAACTGCGTAACCATGCTGATGCAAAAGCCATATATAATTGTCTTCAAATGCAGGGATGGGGATAATTTTGAGCATACATTTAATGGTAGTTTTGTTTACAATCTAATGCAACAAGCAACCATCAATCAAACAAGTCAGCAAGATTGGCTGAATACTACGCTAGGGCAATATTTGCTTGCGCGTGAACAGGTCATGTATGATGAAACGGTTGGTAATATTTTTGGTTTTAATGCATTGCAACTAGGATTATTACCTTTAGATGCGCTCAAGAATTCACGTATTCCGCATTTGATGCGTGTAGGCAACCGCGATGGTGATGCCAACTGCGAGAGCGATTATTTACCTTTTGCAGAAAGCTGCATTGATTTGGTTTGCCTGCCTCACGTGCTCGAGTTTAGCCGTAACCCCCATCAAACCTTACGCGAAGCAGAGCGTGTACTAGTGCCGGAAGGTCACTTAATTATTACTGGTTTCAATCCTATTAGTGCATGGGGTGTTAAACAAACGCTGTCAAAAAATGCTACTTACCCTTGGTGTGGCCATTTTTTTACACTATCGCGTATTAAAGATTGGCTAGCATTACTAGGCTTGGAGTTTGTTAGTGGCCAAATGGATGGCTACGAGCCACCAATTAATGATGAAAAATGGCTAAAACACTTTGCCTTTATGGATAAAACAGGAGATAAGTGGTGGCCAATGATGGGTGGATTGTATTTTATTGTGGCTAAAAAGCGGGTGGTGAATATGACTTTGCTTAAACCAAACTGGAAGCAAAATTCACTTAAATCTAGACTGGTAGCCAGTAGCAACCCTAAATCAAAACCTACACAGCGCCAAAATAATACGAATTCGATTGGAAAAAACAAGCAATGAATGAGCTGGTAGAAGTCTACGCCGATGGTGCGTGCAAAGGCAATCCTGGTCCTGGTGGCTGGGGCGCTTGGCTACAATACGGAGGTAAGGAAAAATCCATCCATGGTGGCGAAGTGGTTACCACTAATAATCGCATGGAACTGACTGCAGTGATTCGAGCTTTAGAAGTGTTAAAGCGCCCCTGTAATGTTAAAATATATACTGATTCTGTCTATGTGCAAAAAGGGATGACGGAGTGGATACAGGGCTGGAAATCACGAGGTTGGCGCACCGCTGATAAGAAGCCCGTCAAAAATGATGATTTATGGAAGGCACTCGACCTGCTTGCAAGTCAACATAGCATTGAGTGGGTTTGGGTAAAAGGGCATGCGGGCAATGCAGGGAATGAAAAAGCGGACGCGCTTGCTAACGAGGGCGTAGCGGCATTTTTGTGATGATTTGGGTATGCGTAATTTAGGCTACAAATAAATAGGATATTAAGTGCGACAAATATTTTTAGATACTGAAACTACAGGTTTGTATCCGGCCCAGGGACATCGCATTATCGAAATCGCTGCGATTGAAATGATAAATCGTCGCCCAACGAATAATCACTACCATGTATATTTAAATCCACAACGCGAGATAGACCCAGCTGCACAAGAGGTGCATGGCATTACTTTAGAGTTTTTGCAAGATAAGCCTTTGTTTGCAGCAATTGCGGCAGATATGATGGACTTTGTGCGCGATGCCGAACTGATTATTCATAATGCGCCGTTTGATGTTGGGTTTTTAAATAGTGAGCTTGGTCGTATAGGGCTACAGCCAATTGAAACAATGTGCGGTAGAATCACTGATACATTGAGAATGGCCAAAGATTCAAGACCGGGTCAGCGTAATAACCTTGATGCGTTGTGTAAACACTTTGGTATTGATAACTCCAAGCGTACCTTACACGGCGCCTTACTCGATGCGGAATTGCTGGCAGAAGTCTATATGGCGATGACGCGCGGCCAAGATAGCCTGTTAATGGATTTAGAGCAACCAAAACTAATGATACAGACACCCGATCTGAACGGTGCACACACGCTAAAGGTGCTTAAGGCAGATAGTGCAGAGCTTGCGATACATGAAGACTATATTAAAAGTTTAGTTAAAGCAGGTGCAGTGCCCTGGTAGTATTAAATTAAATATCACCCACTGATTAGCTAGGTATGTCATAAAAATAAAATTAACTTTTGAATTAAGGTAGCGAAATGGATAATTGTATTATCGTCACTGGCGGTGCAGGTTTTATTGGTAGCAATTTTGCAAATGCATGGATTAAACTGGGTCTGGGTAAGCTAATCAATCTAGACAAACTGACTTATGCAGGAAATTTAGCCAACTTGGCGGATGTAGAACAGCATCCTGATCATATTTTTATCCAAGGTGATATTGGTGATAACGCGTTACTGGCATCGCTACTAAAGCAGCATCGGCCACGCGCTATTGTTAACTTTGCGGCAGAAAGCCATGTTGATCGCTCTATTCACGGACCAGGTGAGTTTATTCAAACCAATATTGTCGGTACTTTCAATTTGCTTGAAGAAGTGCGTGCCTATTGGGGCAGTTTGAATGATGCAGATAAAACCAACTTTAGGTTTTTGCACGTTTCTACCGATGAAGTCTACGGCTCACTCAGTAAAACTGACCCTGCTTTTACCGAAACCAAGGCCTATGAGCCGAACAGCCCTTACTCTGCTTCTAAAGCAGCTTCTGACCATTTAGTGCGGGCATATCACCATACCTATGGCATGCCAGTATTAACTACAAATTGTTCAAATAATTATGGGCCCTACCATTTTCCAGAGAAGCTCATCCCTTTGGTGATACACAATGCGCTTAATGGTAAGCCGCTACCGATTTATGGAAATGGGCAACAAATTCGCGATTGGTTATATGTAGGTGACCATTGCGCAGCCATTCGCCGTGTATTAGAAGCCGGTAAAGTGGGGGAGGTTTACAATATTGGCGGATGGAATGAAAAAGCCAATATCGAAGTGGTGCATACATTGTGCGATATTCTAGATAAAGAAAAACCAAAAAAATCGGGCAGTTATCGTGATCAAATCACATTTGTACAAGATAGGCCTGGCCATGATGTGCGTTATGCCATTGATGCTACCAAAATAGAGCGGGAGCTAGGTTGGAAGCCCGCCGAAACGTTTGAAACGGGCATACAAAAAACGGTGACATGGTATTTAACGCATCAAAGTTGGGTGAATAATGTGACCAGTGGTGAGTATAAAAATTGGGTAAGCACTAATTACAAAGAACGTGGTGAGGAACTCGCATGAAAGGTATCGTATTAGCTGGCGGCTCTGGTACGCGTTTGTATCCTGTTACGCAGGTAGTGTCTAAACAGCTGTTGCCTGTTTACGATAAACCGATGATTTATTATCCGCTGTCAGCATTAATGCTAGCGGGTATTCGCGAGGTATTGATAATCTCTACCCCACAAGATACTCCACGCTTTAAAGAACTGCTGGGTGATGGCACACAGTGGGGCATGGATATCCAGTATGCAGTGCAGCCATCACCAGACGGCCTGGCACAAGCATTTATTATTGGCGAGCAATTTATTGGAAACGATAATTGCGCTTTGGTGCTTGGCGATAATATTTTTTATGGTCACGAGCTGGCGCAGATGGGGCAGAATGCAGCGCAGCGCCTACAAGGTGCAACTGTGTTTGCTTATCCGGTGAAAGATCCGGAGCGTTATGGTGTTGTGGAATTTAACAAGCAAGGCCAAGCAGTGAGTTTGGAGGAAAAGCCATCCAAGCCCAAATCACGTTATGCGGTGACAGGGTTGTATTTTTATGACAATCGTGTCGTGCAAATTGCTAAAAACATGAAACCATCTGCACGCGGGGAGTTAGAGATTACTGATGTGAATCGTCAATATTTGGAATGGGGCGATTTACAAGTCGAGGTGATGGGACGCGGCATGGCCTGGCTAGACACGGGCACACATGAGTCATTGCTTGAAGCTGGCTTGTTTATTGAGACTATTGAAAAACGGCAAGGCTTAAAAATTGCCTGTCCGGAGGAAATTGCTTACCGTATGGGCTTTATTAGTGCAGAACAACTCGAAGTGATGGCTAATAAATATGCAAAAAATGGCTATGGTCAATACCTTAAACAGCTGCTTGAACACCAGGTGTTTTAATGAACATCATCAAAACTGATATTCCGGATGTGGTTATTTTTGAGCCTAAAGTGTTTGGCGATGACAGGGGCTTTTTTTTTGAGAGCTTTAACCAGCAAAAATTCTATGAAGCGACTCAATTACACGTCAATTTTGTGCAGGATAACCATTCTAAATCGGCCAAAAACGTATTGCGCGGCATGCATTATCAAATTGAGCATGCACAAGGCAAGTTAGTACGTGTCACACAAGGTGAAGTATTTGATGTGGCAGTAGATTTACGCAAGTCGTCACCTACGTTCGGGCAATGGGTGGGTACGCATTTGTCGGCCGAAAATAAACGTCAAATGTGGATGCCACCTGGATTTGCCCATGGTTTTTTAGTGCTTTCTGACACCGCTGAGTTTTTATATAAAACCACTGATTTTTATGCGCCACAGCATGAATGTAGCCTTAAGTGGGATGACCCAACCGTGGCCATAGAGTGGCCATTACAGGGGGCGGCTCTTTTATCGGCTAAAGATGAGCAGGGATTATCATTACAAGCGACCAAGAAGTTTGATTAATAAGAAGTTAGATTAATAAATACGTGAAAAAAATATTACTTACAGGCGTGAATGGACAAGTAGGGCATGCCTTATCTGCCCAACTTAACCAGCACCAAGTCATTCCACTAACGCGTACCCAGTTAGATTTAACCAATCTGCACGATATTAGCAGGATTGTGCGCGAAATTAAGCCAGATATCATTATCAATGCCGCAGCTTATACGGCGGTAGATAAGGCAGAATCGGAGCCTGAGCTATGTTTCGCGATCAATGCTACGGCTGTTGGAGTGCTGGCAGAGGAGGCGGCTAGATTAAATGCAGGTCTAATCCACTTTTCCACAGACTATGTGTTTAACGGGGAAAAACAAAGCCCTTACCTTGAAACCGACTCAGTGAACGCAACTAACACTTATGGTAAGAGTAAGCTTGCCGGTGAACAAGCTATCGCTGAAGTAGGGTTGCCATACTTAATTCTACGCACAAGCTGGATATACAGTACGCATGGCAATAATTTTTTAAAAAATATTCTGCGATTAGCTCAAGAACAAGATAGTTTGCGCGTTGTTTGCGACCAGCATGGGGCCCCAACCAGTAGCCAATGCATTGCAGATGGGGTGGTACAGTTGCTGAGTGCTTGGCAGGTGGATCGAGAAGATCAGGCGGGCATTTATCATTTTACAAATACAGGTGTAACAACCTGGCATGGCTTTAGTCGCGAGATTATAAGTATTTACAATGATTTACAAAGCCAGCGTAGATGGCCTGCACTTAAAGCTTCAATCGAAGAAGTGATTGCGGTGTCTTCGCAAGAGTATCCAACGCCAGCCATACGACCGGTAAACTCTAGACTGGATAATACCAAACTGAAACAGGTATTCAACGTAGAGCTTCCAAGCTGGCAACAAGGCTTGCAGCAAGTCATGCAAACGCTTACCTTATAAAAATATTCTGATGTAAATCAATATATTGTAGATAGATATTCGTGTGATCTGTAAGGGGTGGATAGCAGGACTAAAACAATCTTGTTAAGTGGCTATGCCAAAGCATCTGCCCAGCTGTTGGGTGTCTCATAAAGACGTACACGTTCTAACGTTAGGTGATTGCCAAAGGTGTCTTTATATTGACTTTTTAATATTCTAAACGCTTCAGCTGCCATGTTTTCTGCGGTAGGCACGCTTGGAAATATGACTGTCTTATGGCTGGGAAGGGTGTTTAGAAAGTCTAGAACGACATGATCATCTTTAAAAACCAAAAATGCATGATCCCACACATCGACCACGCATTCCCTAGCGATTTTTTTAACATCAGAAAAGTCCATCACCATACCGTTTTCAGAAGCGTTGGAAGCATTGATGATGTCGCCTGAAAGTGTAATTTCTAGCGCGTAACGATGTCCATGCAAGTTTCGGCACTGGCTTTTGTGGTTGGGGATGCGATGCCCGGCATCGAACTCTAAACGCGTAGTAATTTGCATAAAATGCTAAGTAGGCTTTGATAAAAGCCTATTATAACAGGCAACAATCTAGTGCTGTTTTGTCCACTCAACAAATTGATCAAATGGCATTGGTTTTGCGAAAAAGTAGCCCTGGCATTTATTGATTTTCATTTTCTGGATTAAATCCATGCACTTTTGGTCTTCAACCCCTTCTGCAATCACGTCTTTTCCCAAGCTTCTTGCCAGCACCGCAATTGATTTTACTATTTCATAGTCTTCTTTTGAGTTGCTAATGTCGCGGACAAAAGACTGATCAATTTTGATAATATCAATCGGCATGTTGCGTAACCGCGATAATGAAGAAAAACCAGTGCCAAAGTCATCCAATGCCAGTCTAAAACCATTTTTTGCCAACTCATTAATCACGCTATTAGTAGCATCATTTAGTTCCAGCACGCCGCCTTCAGTTACTTCTAGGACTAAGTTGCCTGGATTTATTTTCCACAGTGCCGTAGCCTGTAATAGCATATGGGGTAGTTCAAAATCATAAAGATCTTCGGCACGCAGGTTAACCGTCAGGTATAGGGTTAAATGGTGTTTATACTGAAGCTCGGCTGCAAAGCGACAGGCTGAGTTAATGAGCCAGCGTGTGAATAATTTCTCTTTGCCGGATTTACTTATAATCTCGACCATTAAACCAGCGTGGATTACAAGGTTAGCCTGCTCCGTAGTGCGCAATAGCAATTCTGCACCCACGCATTTTAAATTTTTTAAATTGACAACTGGTTGAAAAAATAAAGTCAAACCATCATTGGAAAATGCTTCTAATACTTGTCTTTCCAGATCGTTTTGCTCATCAAGTTGTTTTTTTAATGCTTCTGAGTAGATTAAAAACAATTGTTGGGTATTGAGTGCACTTTCGAGTGCTAACTTTGCATTTATCAACAAATCTTCGGTATAAGTATCTGGTTTTAAAGCATAAGCGCAACCAATGTATGGAGTTACTAAAACAGTTTGGTTTTCTAAATTGAGCATTTGCTCAAACGCCCGGTGTAGTTTGGCTGCCCGCAGGTTTAATTGAATATCACCACTTAAGTTGGGCAACACAATATCAAACTGCAAGTTGCCATTAGCATGAATGAGATTATCTGAAAGGACATTGGCTTTTAAAACTTCTGCAATTGCTTTGTTTAAGCCGGCAGTAGCCGAAATCGAAAGAACTGAATTATTTTTTGATAACTGGAACTGAATTGAAAATATACCAACGTAATGGTCAATTGCTGTGGTTGTGCAAGCTATTTCTATGTTAGATAAAATTTGGTTTGCATTCGGCAATTGAGTATCCGCATCATAATTGAGTAAATAATCCAGTGTTGAATCCTGCTGTTGCAAACGCGTCTCAGCCAAAATATCGAATAAAAAACGGTGAAGCTTTGCCGTACTGGAAAACATCAATGACTTTATTTCGAAACACCTGAGTAAACGCATCACTTCTTGCATGCTGGCGCCTTGCTGCATGGCAATAAGCCAGTTCGACGCCAATTGACTCATGTTTTGGGTAAATGTGCTAAGGTCGTCAGAGGGTTGCCATGCATTCAGCTGGGCCTGCAGTTTTATTAAACTTGGTTGTATTTTTAATTTGTTGAGGTCGGTGGTGTTGACGCGCAGCCTGCGAAATACGTGTTGCGGCTTCAGTTGATAATTGATGAGTTTGTTTAAAATTAATTCTTCACTTATATTTAACTCAGTATCTTTGCCCGCTGTGCTAAATAAAGTTGGCATGTTCATCGCTAAAAGTGTTTTAAACGTAAAAGTCGTTAGGATTTAGCCCATAGCTGTCTGGGGCCAGGCTTTTTACTATCGTATAAGGTTCACCATTAGGGGCGCTTGGGCTATTGAGCAGGTTCAATATGACAGGTGCCTGATAGCGCTCTTTGTTGGGGTCTAATAACAACATCAGTCTTGGCAACAATCTTCTTACCTGGTTTTGTTGAATCACAACCCCAACTTCACCCGTGTTCAACTCCACTAATGAGCTCACAGGATACATCCCCATAAATTGAACTAACTGATCTATTAATTCTCGGCTAAACTGCTTGCCACTCAATTGATGAATTTGCTCGAGGGCTTCTTGGTGATAAACCCCTCTCGCATAGCATTTATGGCTGGTGATGGCGCAGTAAGTATCAATTAAGCCTGCCATTTGCGATAATAAACCAATCTGGCTGCCTTTGGTTGCATAGGGATAACCACTGCCATCTATCCGCTCGTGGTGCTGCGCCACCAAAAAAATCACTGTATTCGGAATATCAGGCGTTTGCTCCAATATTTTGAGGCTTTCATCCACGTGCTTTTTAACATACTCAAGCTCTTCTTTAGATAAATGACCCTCTTTTAACAGCACATCGGCAGATAACTTAGCTTTGCCTACATCTTGTAATAAACCCGCTAAGCCTATTTCTTTAATTTGTGCTTTGGGTAACGCTAAAAAGTTACCAAATGCCATTAAAGTGATCGATACATTGAGAGCGTGGCTGTAAGAGTAGTCATCTGCCTGCTTTAATCTAGCCAACCATAACAATGCGTCTGGCGAACGACCTATACTTTCAACCATGCTGTCTAAAACCTCGCTGACAGCGGTTAGGTCTAACTGTTGCTCATTCGCAACTGAATCAAAAATCTGGCGTGTGGCAATTTGTGATTGCTCATACACTGGGTAAACAGCCGCAATTTCCTTTTCTACCGGTAATTCTTCTTCGTAAATAATCACTCTGTAACCATCATCACCTGCTGGTTTGTTTTTTGGGTGTTCGCTAACAGAGTCGGTATTCGATTTAAGTTTATTGCGCTTAAACAAACCTCTAATTAACTGGCCAATATCAGACGCCAATTGCTGTGTTATGGAAGGCGTCTCAAATTTTGGTTGTGGAGACGGTTGGGGCAATGTTGCCTGTACAGAAGTACTGGCCCCATGCCTGACGTTGTATAAAGTACTATCTTGACCGCTACCTGCAACGTTTTGTGGTGCATGGTAATTTTTTAAGTCACGTAGAATATCAACAAATGAAGTTTTCTCATTAAATTTATTCTGTGCTGCTTTAGCGGGGGTTTTTGTTTTTGGCTTTGCTGTTGTAGGGTTTTGAATGCGAAATACTGAGCCTTCGCGTTTGATGGCTACTTTAGGTTTTGCAGGGGCTATAAAGTGCTCACCGATAGATCTTGAGCGATCAATATATACAAATGTGCAGAGGGACTGTATGGTGTCTAAGTCGTTTTGATCATCCAGCAAAAACCCCTGCAGCATAAATGGTGTGCCTGCCCAAGGTATATCGAGTTCAGTGACATACATGCCGAGGGCGAGTTTTTGAACACTGATTTGTTCTTTTTTTATGTCATCCATGGTTATCTGCTGTTTCAATGTGCAAGGCTAGCAATATGTGCCAAAGCACTTTCCGATAAGGATGGTAAATGATAACCGCCTTCAAGTGAAGAGATGATACGACTTTCACAACAATTGCTTGCTATTTTTTTAATGAATTCTGTAATCCAACTATAGTCTTGCGTCGTCAGTGCTAAATCAGCCAACGGGTCGTTGACATGCGCGTCAAAGCCCGCGGAGATGTAAATGATTTCTGGTTTAAAAGCTAATAATGCAGGGTTTATTTCAGTTTCAAATGCTTTTTTAAAGTCCCTGCCATCGGCTTTGGCGGCTAATGGCAGGTTAATCATGTTACCAGAACGACTTTCTGCGCCACGATGTGGGTAAAACGGATGCTGAAAGGTGGAACATAGCATGACATATGGATTATCTTTGAAAATATCTTCGGTACCATCACCATGATGCACATCAAAATCAATAATCGCCACACGCTTTATTTTATGTTGCGACATGGCATGTGCAGCGCCGACGGCTATATGGTTAAAAATGCAAAATCCTGCACTATTGGCACGTCCAGCATGATGTCCAGGAGGGCGAACGCAGCAAAATGCATTCTTTGCCTTACCTTGCAATACTAAATCGGTAGCCATAACCACTGCGCCACTGGCATGCAAGGTGGCCGATAAACTCATCGGCCCCATTGCAGTGTCAGCGTCTAGCCTAACCAATCCTGCTTTGGGAGCAATGCTAAAGATTTCATCAACATATTCTTTGCTATGAACCCGCGATAGTTGCGCTTTACTGGCAGCAGGCGCTTCGTAAAACTGGAGTTTTTCTCTTACATCAGATGCCATCACTGCATTCTTGATAGCGGTAATACGTGCGGGCGACTCTGGATGATTGCCATCCATCACGTGAAATAAGGTGTCGGGGTGCGATATAAATGCAGTTTTTCCCATGCTATCCTGTGCTAATGATTTAACTCAAGCGATAATGCTTGGTAAAAAGCTAACCTGTTGGCGCTAATTTTGCCATTATTCACCGCTGCTGTCACTGCACAACCTGGCTCATGCGTATGTTTACAATTATTAAAGTGGCACTGGCCAAGATATGGCTTAAATTCAATAAATGCAAGCTCAAGCTCGGTTTGCGATAAATGATTCAAGCCAAACTCTTGTAAACCTGGGGAGTCAATCAGGCTGCTGGGGCGCTTAAAATCAAGCCCGTTCAGGTGATACAAATGCGCGGCGGTGGTCGTATGTTTGCCACTATCTAGCGCCTCGCTCATGACTTGAGTGCGCACATTTTCTTCGGGCAGCAGGGCATTGATGATGGTGGATTTACCCATGCCAGATTGGCCCACCAACACGCTTTGATGGCCTACTAAATAGGGCTGCAGGGCGCTAACACCTTGCTTAGCAGACAAATGGAGTACTTGGTAGCCTAAGTTTTGATAAAGTGCCAATTTGGCTTTGGCATCAACAGCGTCGGCTAAATCACATTTGTTTAGCACAATCAGCGGTTTGATGTTGGCAGCCTCAGCCGCCACCAAGCAGCGATTTAATAAAGCCTCATAAAAACTAGGTTGAGTAGCCAGCACGATAATCACTTGCGTGACATTAGTAGCAATGGTTTTACTTTTGATAGTGCTACTGCGATATAGGATAGTCTTACGTTCTAGGTATTTTTCGATAACGCCTTCGGCTTTATCCGTGAGCTTAATGATGACATTGTCACCACAGGCAAGGTCGGTTTTTTTTCCGCGGGTGACACAGCTTATGCGGCTTTTGTCTGCTAATTCAACTTGGTATCGCTTGCCATAAGCGGCGACAACTAAGCCTTGCATTGATGTGATTTCATTTATTTGTCAAATTTATAGTAAGTTTGGTTTAAGTAGGCTGATACGTTTAGCTCATCATCTTCGAACCATTTTAGCCCAAGATTAGTATTGCAGCTACGCACCTGTGTGATTAAACCTTTAGCACTAGTTACTTTAGGAAAGTCACGCGTATAAATAGCCGAACCATCACCACCGTAGCTGCTGGCATGACATGCGATGCAGTGCTTTTCGTGTAGGGCTTTGCCAGCTGCTAAGTCTGCCTTGGCAAATAGCTCGTTTGCGCTGGTATTTAATGAAGTAGTATTTAAAGCAATAAAACTAAATAAAAATACAATCAGTTTATCCATGGTTTCTTGCTCCAAATAAGCTAACTTATTGTATCGCTAATTTGCCATATAGTTAGCTAATTTAGCAATTCGCATACTAGCGGGTGGGTGAGAGTCGTAAAATGCAGAATGCAATGGGTCTGGCGTAAGGGTAGAGGCATTATCGCGATATAGCTTAACCAAGGCGTCTACCAAGTGCTTTGCGTTGGCGTGTTTGGCGGCGTAATCATCGGCTTCAAATTCATTTTTACGCGAATAACTGGCCATCACAGGGCGCAAAATAAACAGGAACACCGGCGACACTAATAAAAACAGCATCAAGGCCATGTAGTTGCTAGGTGAGGTGACCCCTAATCCGTTGTAAAACCAAGTTTGATTGGTGAGCCAGCCCAGCAAAGCCAACCCTAAAAAGCTCACAAAAAACATCATGGCAATGCGTTTAATCACATGGTGATGTTTAAAGTGGCCAAGCTCATGCGCCAATACAGCCTCAATTTCTTCAGTATTTAAGCGGCTAAGTAGGGTGTCAAAAAATACCACACGTTTGCTACTACCAAAACCTGTGAAATAGGCGTTACCGTGGCTACTACGTGCAGAACCGTCCATTACAAACAAGCCCTGTGATTTAAAGCCGCATTTGGTTAACAATGCTTCAATACGTGTTTTTAAATTTTCATCCTTCAGTGGTGTAAATTTATTGAATAAGGGTGCAATGAATGTGGGGTAGACTGCTAACATGATGATGTTAAATAGGCTCCACACTACCCATAAATAAAACCACCAGTATTCGCCGGCACCTTGCATCAGCCAAAGTGCGGCAAATAAAATAGGCGCACCTAGCGCGATACCCACCATGCTGTGTTTGGCTAAGTCACTAAAAAACATCTTTGGCGTCATTTTATTAAAGCCAAATTTCTCGTCAATACTAAATGTTTTGTAATATTCAAACGGAATATCCACCAACGCACTCACCAGCATGGCACTACAGATCACCAACGCCCCACGTATAATTTCAGCGTCTGGCAATACATTGCGCCAAGCATCATCTAACCATTGCAAACCGCCACCCAGCGTAAAGGCCAATAGCAGCATGGCTTGCACAACGATTTCTATTAAAGCCAGCTTGGTTTTTGCAGAGGAGTAGTCAGCGGCTTTTTGGTGTGCTTCCAATGAAATATCAGCGGAAAATGCAGCGGGTACTTGCGCACGATTGGCCTGTACATGGGCGACTTGGCGCGAACCTAACCATAGCCTGGTAAGCGTGGTAGCAGCGAGTAATCCGACAAAAATTAAAGTGAGTGTTGACGCCATGTTGCCTCTAAATATAAGTGAAATATACGTTAAACTAATGCTATTCTGAAGCATTTAGCCAGTTTTGGTTCACTGGCGTTGCTGTAACCCCCTATTTTAATGGAAATCATGATGCAAGCAGCAAATAATAACTCAGCCGAAACAAATAAACCTGAAGTAAATAATAAGCCTAGCGATAATTTAATTTGGCTAGATATGGAAATGAGCGGGCTTCTGCCAGACAATGATCGTATTTTAGAGTTGGCAGCGGTGGTGACTGATGCGGAATTGAACGTGCTGGGTGAATCACCAGTTTTGGTGATTCATCAAAGTGATGCGGTTCTGGAGGGTATGGATGCTTGGAATAAGGGCACGCATGGCCGCAGTGGCTTAATCGATAAAGTCAAAGCCTCTACTTTAGATGAAGCAGCAGCAACAGAACAAATGATCGCGTTTTTAAAGCAATACGTGCCAACTGGTAAATCGCCCATGTGTGGTAACTCAATTTGCCAGGACAGGCGCTTTATGGCGCGCTACATGCCTGATTTAGAATCCTACTTTCATTACCGCAACCTGGACGTCAGTGTGTTTAAAGAGCTGGCGCGTCGCTGGAAACCTACGATTTATTCCGGTTTCAAAAAGGCTAGCCGCCATGAAGCCCTGGCTGATATTTATGAATCAATTGACGAGCTTAAGTACTATCGTGAACATTTTATTGTGAAATAAGCTTTGTTTGCACAAAGCACTAAAGCAATTAATTCAGGATAAAAAAAGGGGCACAACACATTTGGCGTTGCGCCCCCTAGGGAGGAGAAGTTAGCTTTGGAGAAGCTTAATTAATATTAAGCATCAAGCATGCCAACTTCATAATTAGTTTTCTAGCAATGTTTTTTCGTACATTGCTAAATATTCAATCGCCCTAGAATTCCACCCAATATTGGTTTGCATGCCATTCTTTTGAATTTGACGCCAAGTTTTTTTGTTTTTCCATAAATCTATAGCGCGCTCAATGGTGACCAAAAGTGATGCCTCACTGACATTTTTTACGACAAAACCAGTCGCTAGGTTATTCTTAAGTGATAGGTCATTGGTATCACAGACAGAATCCGCCAATCCGCCTGTCAGCGATACTACAGGCGGTGTGCCGTAGGCTAAACCATACAGTTGATTCAAGCCGCAAGGCTCAAAACGTGAAGGCATAATGAACATATCACTGCCCGCCATGATGTTATGGGATAAGTGTTCATGATAGCCTGTGGTCATGCTTACTTGGGTTGGGTGGATCTCTGCAATATCGTTAAAGTGTGCCTCTAATGTTTTATCGCCACTGCCTAAAATAGCAAACTGACATCCGTCTTTAATAAGTTTTGGCATGATTTCAGGCAATAAATCCAAGCCTTTTTGATGGGTCAATCGACTAACTATGCCCAGTAATGGTGCGTCTGCATTTATTTGAAGCCCCAAATGCTGTTGTAAGGCCTGCTTGACCGCCTTTTTGCCGGTAATACGTGCATTACTATAGTTTTTGGGTAAATGCACATCGGTAGCGGGGTTCCACTCCTCTGTATCAATTCCATTTAAAATGCCAGTTAAGTCATTGCTGCGTGATTTTAATAAGCCTTGCAAGCCAAATCCGAATTTTTCAGTTTGAATTTCATGTGCATAGTTTGGGCTGACAGTACTTAATTGATCTGCATAAAAAAGCCCAGCTTTTAAAAAAGACAGCTGGTCAAAATATTCAAAACCGCTAATGTTAAAGTGCTCAGCAGGCAAACCTAGCTTTTCTACCCAACTCGCATCAAAACAGCCCTGAAACGCCAAGTTGTGAATACTAAAAATCGACTTAACCTTCGAGTTATCAATGAGTTTCATGTAAGCGGGCGCCAAGCCGGTTTGCCAATCGTTACACTGAATTAAATCAGGTTGCCAATTATGCAATGGCGAATTCTCACTACATAGCAAACTAGCCACGCGCGATAACACGCCAAAACGTAGCGCATTATCTAACCAATCAATCCCGTACTCATCGCTGTAAGGACCACCAGAACGCTCGTAAAGGGCAGCGTTTTTAATTGCAATCACTTCAATTTGGCGTTCAGGATGATCATCTGGCATTTTGCCGACAATTAAGCTGCACGCTTGACCAAGCACTTGAATGTTGGCAATTGTTCTGACGTGGGTTAGTTTAGCTAACACGGCGCCATAAGCAGGCATGATTATTTTTATATCTACCGTATCGTCAGTTGAGTTGGGCTGGTTTGTTGTTAGTTGACCTGATTTTATTTGACTTAGCGCTTTTGGGAGAGCGCCACTAACGTCGGCTAGACCGCCAGTTTTAATCAGTGGGTGTGCTTCGGAAGTGGCAAATAAAACGCGCAAAGTATGGCTCTTAAAATGGTATATTTATATTATAAATTGATTCTATAAATATTTTGTGTAAAAGAGAAAATATGATGACAGTGCAAATTGGCACAACACATTGGCTGGCGGTAGGTGCGGGTGCAGCTAT
>JAKFEP010000097.1:0-15980 GCA_036675645.1 Methylotenera sp.
TTATTGGTATTAATTACTCAACACATTATTTTTACAAGAGTTTTACCATTTTTTAGGGAGAAAAAGTATGTCGAAGTTAACAGCATTGGCGTTAAGTATTGCAATTTTAGGTGGCGTGTGGGCATTTTTAGCATTAGGCCCATTAGCGAGTGTGGCGTTAGTTTGGGTAGGTTTTATTGCATGGGGTTGCTACTTTGCCACAGGGGCAGATAATGCAGCATTGCAAAAAACGATCGCAGGCATGATTTATGGTGCGGTAATTGCCGGTGTGGCTTTGTACCTAGTTAGCTCTGGTATGCTGGGTGGTTTAGGTGCCTTAGCAGCTCCAGTGATTATTGCAGTAACTGTGTTCTTCTTAGTGATTGTAGCAGGTCAAAGCTTGCTCTCAGTCGTGCCAGCCAATGTATATGGCTATGCAGCAACAGCAGGCTTGGCACTTACGGCAGGTACAGCTGGCAATACATTAGCAATGGATATGACTAATCCAGTGTTACTTGTAGCAATCTCAACTGTACTAGGTGCAATCTTCGGTATGATTTCTGGCAAAGTTGCAGGTATGCTGGGCAAATAGTAAAACTCATCATTTTTTGCAAAAAACAAAAAAGCCGCAACGACAAAGTCATTTGCGGCTTTTTTAATTCCGACACCTTTTCCACTACTTTAATATTTTAAACCCGTAATAAGTGCCAAATTCACCTTCACTATCATGGTATACAAACAGCATGTCATTTGCATAACCAATACCATTAAAATGGTTTTGTGAGCGCAACTTCATATTTTTTGGTAGCTCGCTCTTGGCGACAAATTTACCCGTAATATCAAATACCAGCGCTGCTTTGTGGTCGATGTCCAGCAAAATTAGTTCCTCACCCTTTACGCCAGTGTAAGCCACGAATAAGTCACTGACATCGTCGTGTGCTGCCCCTGCTTTCGTTAGATCCAGCGTAATTTCACCCACTTTCTCACGCTGTTTCGGGTCGACAATAAAGACTTTATTGCTACGACCTTGTTTGGCAAAATAACGTTTATTTTCCGCATCATACGTTGGCATGGTGCCAGAGTGGCCAAATGCTGGGTTGAATTGAGAAATCTCGTCAGAGCTGTCTTTTAAATCGCCAGTTTCTGTGAGATGAATCGCATAAATCCCGGTGTTTGGGGAGAAGCCAACATCGCTGGAGATATTATAGGTAATGGTTTCCAGAGCGCTGGTATTAGGGTTGAAGTAAATTGATCGGTTGTCATAGCCAGGCCTGG
Organism: Methylotenera sp.; assembly: GCA_036675645.1. Taxonomy (GTDB): domain Bacteria; phylum Pseudomonadota; class Gammaproteobacteria; order Burkholderiales; family Methylophilaceae; genus Methylotenera_A. The sequence continues at coordinate 1,255 of JAKFEP010000097.1, forward strand.
ATGAATTGACATATTTTCCTGTTTCGTCATAAGCGTGAATCAGCGACTTTGAGATCGGCGCTTCAAACTCCGACCCCATTGGCGCCAAGCCACCATCAGCAATATAGTAGCGCTTATAGACAGGAATGTAAGCCACTGTCATCGGGCGTGTAGTCGGTTGTTTGGCCAGTGCGAACTTAATCCCTAACGCTGCTTCAGGTAGCACTTGTGCTTGTAAATTTCCACTAAGAATGGCGCTGACTAGGAGCGCGCTCGTGATTGATTGTTTAAGTTGTTTCATGGGTATATTGTTTCTGAAGTTTTAAATTTAATGATGGTTAAGTTAACGCAAGTTTAGTGTTTGTGTTTTGCAGCAAGTTCAAATGATCGCGTTAGTTACTTTATCGATAAGCATAGCATCACCGTAACTAAAAAAACGATATTGCTGATTAACTGCATGTTGATAAGCATTTTTGATATTTTGGTACCCCGCGAATGCTGACACGAGCATGAGTAGGGTACTTTTAGGCAAGTGAAAGTTAGTCAGCAATTTATCTACTACTTTAAATTGAAAGCCTGGCGTAATGAAAATATTGGTTTCGTTTTGACCTTCCTGCATGTCTCCATGCAGCGCTGCGCTTTCTAGTGCGCGTAAACTGGTGGTGCCAACCGCAATAATACTACCGTCATTTTTTTTAGTTGCGTTAATTAACATAATCGTTTCGGCGGGAATATCATAAATTTCGCTATGCATTTTGTGGTCTTTAATATCATCAACCCGCACCGGTTGAAAAGTACCGGCGCCCACATGCAATGTCACATAAGCGATATTGACACCTTTCGCTTTCAGTTGTGTCAGCATGCTCTCATCAAAATGTAGGCCCGCGGTAGGCGCTGCCACTGCACCCGCATGTTTAGCATATACGGTTTGGTAGCGCATATCATCTTCCGCCTCAGCAGCATGGGTAATATAGGGTGGTAGAGGCAATGCGCCATATTGCTCAAGCAAATCAAGCACGGTGGCTTCGCCCAAAAATTTAACGTGGAATAAATCGTCATCACGCCCAAGCACGATAGCTTCAAAGGCACTCGCCAGTTTTAATATGGTGCCCGTCTTTGGTGCACGTGAAGCGCGAATATGCGCTAGCACATGATGCGCGTCCAATACCCGCTCTACTAAAATTTCTAATGCACCGCCACTGGCTTTGGTGCCAAACAAGCGCGCTTTTATGACGCGGGTATCATTAAATACTAGCAAGTCCCCAGCATGAATGTAACTAGGTAAATCTATAAACAATTTATCATGCAGCCTGCCAGTTTGGCCTTCCAGGTGCAGTAATCTGCTGGCATTGCGTTGTTGGGTGGGGTGCTGAGCAATGAGTGCTTCAGGTAAATTAAAGTCAAAATCTAGAGTTCGCATTGAGAAAAATGTTGTTATAATGGCGGCGTTGTAATTATACCTCAAGCCGGGATGGCGGAATTGGTAGACGCACGGGACTCAAAATCCCGCGTTGGCGACAACGTGGGGGTTCGATTCCCCCTCCCGGCACCAAAATAAAGCAAATGTAACTTAATAGCACAGGAATGTTTCATAATTGTAATTTTTTACTTGAGACTAACCGATTTTTGTGCTAATTTCTCATTGTTTTTAGGTGTTTGAATAGCATGGCGTTTTCATATAAATAAATAAAAGTGCGTAATTAAAAGCACTGCAAAGTCAATTAATGCAGCTTAATCAATGAGTTTGACCAAATGGTTTATTACGATTGCTAGCATTGTTTGGATTATTAAATTATTCACATTTCAAGGTAGATTTAGTTATGAATAAGAAAGCTATTTTCTTTCTAGGCACGGCATTATCGTCAATTGCCAGCTCCGCGCACGCCGCCTACGATTTAAATTTGAAGGCGCCGGTTACAGAAATTGCAGCGCAAATATACGATTTGCATATGTTAATTGTTTGGGTCTGTTTGGCAATATTTGTAGTCGTATTTGCAGTCATGTTTTATTCATTATACAAACACCGTAAATCTGTCGGGCACAAGGCTGCTCAGTTTCACGAACATCACACACTAGAAATCGTTTGGACGATTATCCCAGCACTTATTTTGATCGTGATGGCAGTGCCAGCGACTAAAACTATTTTTGCCATGAAAGATACCAGTGAGGCTGATATGACAGTGAAGGTCACTGGCTATCAGTGGAAGTGGGAATACGACTACCTAGACAAAAACGTCAAATTCATCAGTAACTTATCAACCACCCAAGATCAAATTGAGAATAAAGCTGAGAAGAGCGAAAATTACTTATTAGAGGTTGATAACCCAATGGTTGTGCCGGTAGGTAAAAAAGTACGCGTAGTGTTAACTGCATCTGATGTAATTCACGCTTGGTGGGTGCCGGAATTTGGCGTTAAACAAGATGCCATTCCAGGATTCATTAAAGAGGTTTGGTTTAAAGCAGAAAAAGAAGGTACTTATCGTGGCCAATGTGCTGAGTTATGCGGTAAAAACCATGCTTATATGCCGATTGTGGTTGAAGTGGTAAGTGAGGAAAAATATAACGGCTGGCTAACTGCAAAAGCCGAAGAGGCTGCTGCTGGTGCAGCAGGGGCTGATAAAGAATGGACTAAGGATGATTTGGTCGCTAACGGTAAAGCAGTGTATGAGAAAAACTGTTCAGTATGTCACCAAGCTACCGGCGCAGGTTTGCCGCCAGCGTTCCCAGCTATCACAGGCGGTAAAGTTACGACTGGTCCAATGGAAGGACACCTCGATATTATCTTAAATGGTAAAAATGTGATGCCAGCATGGAAGGCTTTACTGAACGATGTTGAAATTGCATCGGTGATTGCATACGAGCGAAACGCGCTAGGTAATTCGGTGGGCGATATTATTCAGCCTTCTGCAGTTAAAGCGGCACGCAAATAATTAGCCGCAAATATAAATATAGTTTAATTCCATACAATTAAAAGTAATTAGCGTTAGTTTTTAGGAGATATTGATGAGTACAACCACTGCAGCACATCACGACGATCATGGCCACGATAGCCATGGTCATCCTACCGGGCTTATGCGTTGGGTAAAATCTACCAACCATAAAGATATTGGCACCATGTACCTGTGGTTCAGCTTTGCCATGTTTATGTTTGCTGGCGCGCTAGCGATGGGCATTCGTGCTGAATTGTTTCAGCCTGGTTTGCAGTTTGTGCAACCTGATGTGTTTAATCAGCTGACAACATTGCACGGTTTGATTATGATTTTCGGTGCGATTATGCCTGCATTTGTGGGGTTCGCTAACTGGCAAGTGCCGCTAATGATAGGTGCGCCAGATATGGCTTTCCCGCGCCTCAATAATATGAGCTTCTGGCTACTTATCCCGGCAGCAATCTTGTTGTTGGCTTCGTTCTTTGTGCCAGGTGGTGCGGCATCAGGTGGTTGGACGATGTATCCACCATTATCTGTGCAAGGTGGCATGTCAGTTGATATGAGTATTCTTGCATTGCACATCTTGGGTGTATCTTCGATTGTTGGTTCTATTAACATTATTACCACCATCTTTAACATGCGCGCACCAGGTATGACACTGATGAAAATGCCAATGTTTGTGTGGACATGGTTAATTACCGCTTACTTGTTAATCGCTGCAATGCCAGTATTGGCGGGTGCTTTAACTATGCTGATTACTGACCGTCACTTTGGTACAACCTTCTTTAATGCCGCTGGTGGCGGTGATCCAGTGTTATTCCAACACGTATTTTGGTTCTTTGGTCACCCTGAAGTGTACATTATGATTTTGCCGGCATTCGGTATTCTTTCTACCATTATCCCGACCTTCGCACGCAAGCCATTATTCGGTTATGCCTCAATGGTGTATGCAACGGCGGCAATTGCAGTGCTGTCATTCGTTGTATGGGCTCATCACATGTTCACAACCGGTATGCCAGTGGCAGGTCAATTGTTTTTCATGTACAGCACGATGTTAATTTCGGTACCAACAGGGGTTAAAGTATTTAACTGGTTGGCCACAATGTGGAAAGGCTCAATGACATTTGAAACGCCGATGCTGTTCTCTGTGGCCGTCGTGTTCTTATTCACCATTGGTGGCTTAACAGGGTTGGTATGCGCGATTCTTCCTGTCGATATCCAGCTGCAAGATACTTACTATGTGGTTGCTCACTTCCACTATGTGTTGTTCTCAGGTGCAGCTATGTCAATCATGGGTGGCGTGTATTACTGGTTGCCTAAGTGGACTGGTCATATGTATGACGAAAAATTAGGCAAATGGCACTTTTGGACAACGACAATTGCCTTTAATGTAACGTTCTTCCCAATGCACTTTACAGGTTTAGCTGGTATGCCACGTCGTATTCCAGACTACTCTCAACAGTTTGCAGAATTCAACATGATTTCGTCACTAGGTGCGTTTGCACTAGGTATCAGTCAGTTGTTGTTCTTGTATGTAGTAATCAAGTGTGTTCGTGGCGGTACAAAAGCAACTAACCAAGTATGGGAAGGCGCACATGGCCTTGAGTGGACTGTGGCTTCACCAGCACCATTCCACACCTTTGAAACGCCACCACAAGTAAAGTAATCATAGGTATTAATAAATTTATTTAGGGATGAATATGAGTCAAGATACAAAAAATTATTACTTACCAGGCCCATCTTTTTGGCCGCTAATAGCATCAATTTCTTTGTTTCTATTAGCAGCCGGCTTCACGATGGTGCTGAATAAAGTTGCTATGGGTACTCCGGTGATGATTGCTGGAGGCCTCTCTCTTGCCTATTTGCTATTTGGCTGGTTTAAAGAAGTGATAGGTGAAAGCGTTAGTAAATATTATAACAAGCAAGTGGATATCTCTTTCCGCTGGGGGATGGGCTGGTTCATATTCTCTGAAGTGATGTTCTTCTTTGGTTTCTTCGGTGCCTTGTTTTATGCGCGTAATGTATCTGTGCCCTGGTTAGCCGATGCTACGTTGTTATGGCCTGACTTCGTTGCAGGTTGGCCAACATCTGGCCCAGGCATTACAGAGGCATTTACCGCCATGGGTCCTTGGGGTTTGCCTGCAATCAATACTTTAATATTGTTGACTTCTGGTGCTACCTTGACTTGGGCGCATTGGGGCTTGATGAAAAATCAACGTACACAGCTTAAAGTTGGCTTGGCGCTGACAGTTTTATTAGGTGCAATTTTCTTATACCTTCAAATGCATGAATATGCTGAAGCAGGCTTTACCATTAAAACCGGTATTTATGGCGCTACATTTTATATGCTTACTGGCTTCCACGGCCTGCATGTAACCATGGGTGCGATTATGCTGGCTATCATCCTGTTCCGCGTCATGAAGGGCCACTTTGATTCACAAGATCATTTTGGTTTTGAAGCAGTGGCTTGGTACTGGCATTTTGTAGACGTAGTATGGTTGTTCTTGTTCATATTCGTATATTGGCTATAGTACTAAAGTAGCTTTATATAACGCCGCAAGGTTTACCTTGTGGCGTTTGCTTTTGTGCTGTATTTGTTGAATTATTTCGTGCTAAAGACAATCATAAATCTACAGGAGACATGATGATCGTATCCGAGATAGATGCATATAACAGTTTTAAAGTAACCTTTAAACCTAATTGTGCTTTAAGTGCAGCCAGCAAGCAAAAAGTGGTTATTTTGCTTACAGTGATTCCCTGTATCATAGGCATTGCATTTAGTTTGCTTGGGGCTTGGCTAGTTTTACCGTTTGTGGGGCTGGAAATAGCGGCATTGGCTTATGCCTTTTATTATGTGAACCGACATGAAACAGATTATGAAAGCATCAGTATAGAGGGTGACAGCTTAGTAGTGGAGCGCTGCGTAGGGGAGACTGTAACTCAGCTAGTAGTAAGCCCATATTGGGTGAAAGTAGTGCAGCAAGAACTAGCTAACGGTGAATTGCACTTATATTTGCAATCCCATGGAAAAGATATTGAGATAGGTCGCTATCTAACTAGAAAACAACGTGAGTTGTTGGCAAGGCAGTTAAAGCAGAGAACAGGTGTTTTGAATATAAGTTTATTGGACAAAAAATGAATCAAGAGAAAAATGAAGTAGAAGCAAAAGAAAAATTAAAAAAGAAAAATTTATTGGTAGGCTGGGTTATCGGCATCTTGGCAATTGCATTATATGTTTTTGTCATCTATTTTAAATAATCATAGGATGTAGCAAATGAGTGCCAGTAATAAAAAGACTTTATTGTCTAAAGTTAACAAGCGTCTCGCTTGGAAGTTAAGCATCATCGTATTTGCAGGCTTAATGTTTAGCTTTGCAGTAGCGCCACTATACGATGTGATGTGCAGGGAGTTTGGTATTAATGGCAGGGCAGATAGCACTGCCACTGCATTTGATACAACGCAGAAAGTGGATAAGACGCGCTGGGTAACCGTGATTTTTACTGGCAATACTATGCCTGGCTTAGGTTGGAGTTTTCACCCGAAACAAACCAGTATGCGGGTTCATCCAGGCGAAATTACCTTAACAAGTTACACCGCAAAAAATAACGGTGAAGCGAGTCAATTAGGCGTAGCGGTGCCAAGCATCACGCCAGAATTAGCAACGCTGTACTTCAAAAAAATTGAATGCTTCTGTTTTAAAGAGCAAACATTGAAGGCAGGTGAAAATAAAGAAATGCCAATCATGTTTTATGTAAAGCCTGATTTACCTGCTGATGTGCATACCGTGACATTGAACTATGCATTTTACAATGGTAACGCGGGACTATCCCAAGCCGCGCTTGCAGAAAAAGCCAAGTCCGCCCTAAATTAGTCGAAAGAATTGGTTTACGGGTGAGGGTTTGGGTTGCCAATAAACCCAGTGTAAAAACCAATCATTAGTAATAAAAATAAGGCAATTGAAATGCCGATGCGCCATGTAAGCGCTTTAACCACTTTTTCGTTATGCTTGCCTTTCATTAAATGATAGAAGGCAACAGAAAGACTGCCGAAAACAAACAGCAATATAGTGATGACAAGAATTTTAAATAACATGAAACTACTCTTTAAATTTGACCGAGTATTATGCTGCTAAAGCTAGCGTATAGCAATTTATCGTTTCGAATAAGGTAGTAACTTTAAGGATTCATCAGTTTGAAATATATGTTTCGCCCAAATATTTGGCTGACACTGGCTACTGTGCTTATGCTGGGTATTTGTATCAAGCTGGGCATGTGGCAGTACAACAAAGCGGATGCGCGTCGCACGCTACAAATGCAGCTAAATGCAAGCTTAAACGAGCCAGTGGTCGCGCTTCCTGATAAAATAGAGGGCTTAGAAAATTGGCGCTATAAGCGGGTAAAGTTTACTGGGAACTACGACACGCGATATCAGTTGTTATTAGATAACCAAGTACAAAATACAGTGGCTGGTTATCATGTATTGACGCCGATGCAAGTAGATGGCAGCAATACCTATGTTCTGGTAAACCGCGGTTGGGTTGCTAGAGCAGCAGCGAAAGTGGGCGAAGCTCCTGAACCACCAGTAATAGATACACCACAGGGCAGCCAACAAATTGAGGGTGATATTGGCCTGCCCGCCAGTAAATTTTTTACCATGGATACGCCACCTACAACAGATAGCACGTGGCAACCAGTATGGCAAAATTTAGATATGGCACGCTATGCGAAATCGGTACCTTTTGCGGTACAGCCGTTTGTGGTGCGGCTAGACCCCAAAAATAATGGGGGGTTTGTAAGGGATTGGCCACCACCAGGTGAGCGTGTGAATATGCACTTGGGCTATGCCTATCAGTGGTTTGGTTTTGCACTTACCCTGTTGGTAATATATATCGTATTGAATGTTAAGAAAGTAGAGCATTAATTGTATGTCTGAACTAAGTCAAACCCAGCCACCGGTGCGAAGTAAAAAAACATTTTATCTGCTGATTTTGGTATTTGTCTTACCGTTTACCATGGCCGTTTTATTACATCTTTTTGATTTAATACCTGGTGGTAAAAGCTATGGCAATTTAATCCAGCCACCAAAAAGTTTGCAGATTCCAGTATTGAAAGATGCAACAGGTAAAGCATTTAATCCTGAACAGTGGAATAAAATCTGGAGTGTTGTCACGATTGATAGCACGGGCTGTACAGCGCCATGTGCTGCGCGACTACATATGTTAAAACAGGTGCATACTTCGATGAACAAAGAGATTGATCGTATACAGCGTGTATTGTTAGTGCCTATCGCTATTGATGCAGACGCTTATAACGAGATGCAGAAGCAATACCCAGATTTAATTATATTAGCTGGTGCAGATACAGAAATGGCAAAATTTTCGGCTGAATTCAATGCAGCTAATGGCGGTGCAGAATCTAATATATTCTTGGTAGATCCATTAGGTAATTTGATGATGAGCTATCCAGGAAAGTTTGACCCCAAAGGCTTGCGCAGTGATTTAACGCGCCTACTTAAAAACTCATGGGCAGGATAGGAAATAGCAAGACATGCGAATGTTTAATAAATTAGTGCTAGTGGCAACACTGTTGGCCGTGTGTGTGGTTGTTTTAGGTGCCTATGTGCGCTTATCTGACGCCGGCCTAGGTTGCCCAGATTGGCCGGGTTGTTATGGCACGCTCACTGTGCCACAAAGCGAAAGTGCGATTGCCCATGCTCAAGTGACTTACCCGGATTCGCCGGTAGAACATGGCAAAGCTTGGAAAGAAATGATCCATCGTTATTTGGCTGGTGCGCTAGGCTTGCTGGTACTGGCCATATTTGTACAGGGCTGGCGTATGCGCGATCAAGTTAAAGTAGCGAAATGGTTACCTACGTTTTTATTGGCGCTTATTGTGTTTCAAGCTGCACTAGGCATGTGGACAGTGACATTGCTATTGCGGCCGATTATTGTCAGTGCGCATTTAATTGGCGGTATGAGTACGCTGGCGATACTTACTTGGATTACGCATCGGCATTGGGGAGTGATGACGACTACGGTACAGTCACAAAACATACGTTTTTGGGTGCGTGGTGCGATTTTGGTGGTGTTTATACAAATATTTTTAGGGGGCTGGACAAGTACGAACTACGCGGCTTTAGCCTGCACTGACTTTCCTACTTGTCATGGCATGTGGATTCCTGAGATGGATTTTAGTAATGCATTTAACTGGTTCCGCGAACTCGGTGTAGCTAATGATGGCACACCCCTGCATTTGGCGGCATACACAGCCATTCAGTGGACGCATCGCATCGGCGCCTTAGTGACTTTCGTGTATCTTGGCTGGCTGGGTTTATGTTTGATCAAACAGCCACAACTTAAAAAAATAACGCATATGATGCTGGGTCTGCTGATCATTCAAATCGTTTTAGGCATTGCCAATTTACTGCTGCACCTTCCACTTGCGCTAGCAGTAGGGCATAATATGGGCGCGGCTTTATTGCTGATGTCAGTCATTGTGTTAAATTCAAAAATTACTGCATTAAAAGCCAAGTAATAGTACCAACAGGCGCGATGTAAAATGATTCAACCAGAGGGATTAAATGAGTACTGCATCTGAAATGAACATGCAAACTGCAAGATCAGGTTTTAACAACTTTCTCGCTTTATGCAAGCCACGCGTCACGATGTTGATTGTATTTACCGCCATGATCGGCATGTTTCTAGCCACGCCCAATATGGTGCCATTGGATATATTACTAGCTGCCACTGTAGGCATCGGCATGGCGTCAGGTGCTGCAGCAGCGTTTAACTGCCTTGTCGAGCAAGCCATTGATGCAAAAATGGCGCGCACCCGCGGTCGTCCGCTACCCACAGGTCAAGTAACATCCAAACAAACCTTTATATTCGCCAGCATTATGGCGAGTATTGGCCTAGCTATCTTGTATATTTTCGTAAATCCACTTACGATGTGGCTTACTCTGGCCACCTTTGTGGGCTATGCGGTTATATATACCGTGTTTTTAAAACCAGCTACGCCACTAAATATTGTGATTGGTGGCTTGTCTGGGGCCATGCCGCCTGCGCTGGGTTGGGCAGCCGTGACAGGGACAGTGTCTGCCGAAGCGTGGATTTTAGTGCTGATTATTTTCGCTTGGACCCCACCGCATTTTTGGGCACTGGCACTTTATCGTCGCGAGGAATACGCCAAATCTGGTTTGCCGATGTTGCCAGTTACGCATGGAGAGGAATACACGCGCCTACAAATTTTGCTCTATACCATTATTCTGGTTGCAGTGACCTTAATGCCGTTTGCCATGCGCATGAGCGGCTTTATTTACCTGGGCTCGGCGATGTTATTAAATGCAGTATTTATGTGGTATGCGCTAAGTTTGTATCGCACCTATACTGACAAGCTGGCACGTAGTATGTTTAAGTTTTCTATTTTGTATTTAACACTATTGTTCGCTGCGTTACTTGTAGACCACTACTGGATGTTCAAGCTATAGGTGGAGTTTAACGTTAACTTGCCAAATTAATGGCGCGCCCGGCGGGAGTCGAACCCACGACCTTTGGCTTCGGAAACCAACACTCTATCCAGCTGAGCTACGGGCGCAATTAAGTAGTAATTCATTAAACATGCGCATTATAACAAAGTCGCTTTGTAAGCATCCCTTATATTTATCGTTATCAATAGCATCTAGAAGTGATTTTTATCATTATTTTAGGATTATTTTATGAATGACCACGACAACCAACATCAAACCCAGCATCAAGCTCCTAGTACTTTACAACCCATGGTGATTATATTTGGCCTGTGTTTAGTATTGGCAACTATTGTTGCCATCATCTTGGCTAAACCGGTTGAAGAGGTCGCAACGCCAGTGGCGAATGTAGAACAAAATATCAAACCTGAAGCAGTGGTTGAAGTGGCGCCAATGCCCGTCGCACATGAGGAAAAGTCTGGCGCTGAAGTAGTGCAAGCCTCTTGTGCCGCGTGCCATGCAACAGGTATGCTAAATGCACCCAAATTTGGCGATAAGGCCCAGTGGGCACCACGTATTGCACTAGGCTACGAAACACTTGTGAAGCATGCTATTGAGGGCATACGCGGCATGCCAGCGCGTGGTGGAAATGCAGATTTAACCGACGACGAAGTGGCGAGTGCGGTGGCAGAAATGGCCAATGGCGCAGGTGCAAATTTTAAATTTGTTAAATCAGCAAATTAAAGTTTGTATGAAATTTTTAAAGCCGCTTAATAAGCGGCTTTTTTATTGAAGCAATTAGCCAGTATAATCAAACCATTATGGCAACTTATGCAATTGGCGACATTCAAGGCTGTTACTACGCTTTTATAGCGCTGCTAGAGCGCCTGCAGTTCAATCCCAAGCGAGATGCTTTATGGCTGGTAGGCGATTTAATCAATCGTGGCAATGGTTCTCTTGAAGTGCTGCGTTGGTGTTACCAGCATCAATCATCCATTAAAACGGTACTGGGTAATCACGATTTGCACGCACTTGCGGTGGTAAATGGCTTAAAACCCACCCATAAAAGTGACACCCTGCAGCTCAGCATTGATGCGCCTGACAGCGGTGAATTATTTAAGTGGCTGCGACATCAACCGCTAATGATTGCGCAGGACGGTTATGTCATGATGCATGCCGGCCTGATGCCACAATGGACAATTAGCGATGCGCTGGCCTACGCAGCTGAGGTTGAGGCGGTATTGCAATCAGATAATTATGCAAATTTTTTAGTAAATATGTATGGAAATGTGCCAAATCAATGGCAGGCAGATTTAACGGGTATGGATAGACTGCGCGTGATTACCAACGCATTAACGCGTATGCGTATTTGCAAACTTGATGGTGTAATGGAGTTTTCATTCAAGGGTGAGCTGCCTAATATTCCAACTGGTTATTTACCTTGGTTTGATGTGCCAAACAGGCAATCGCAAGCTGCGCATATTATTTGTGGACATTGGTCGGCATTGGGTTTACGCCAACGCAATAATATACACGCGTTAGACACTGGCTGTTTGTGGGGCGGGCAATTGACCGCAATGTCTTTAGAAACCCGTGAAATTACGCAGGTGAACTTCGACCCGCGTGATGTAACTCGCCTAGTTTAGAATTAATTGCATTATAAGCTGCCTGGCTTAAATCACGCCTATTTTGGCCAGTTGCTTGAATGGGTAGTAAAAAATGCAGCGCCACGGTTGGATTTTTTTGCCTAAGTACATTTTGCATCGACTCAATTAAAGTAGTATCCCCTGCATAAGCCATTTGTGTGTTAATGCTGCCATCTGGATGGCTATAACGAATTACTATCGGCCATAGTTGAGCACTTGCATCAATTGCTGCTTGTAATACGCTGCTCTTGAAAGCCAATGCTGGCGGTCCTTGCAGGCCATTTTTATGAATGCCAGTGCCATCTGTTGTGGTGCCCTCAGGGAAAAAACAGACGTTTTCACCCGTCGATAAACTATCTGTCGTGAGCGCCACAATGCGTCCTGCCTCCTGTCGCTTGCCTCTTTCTACAAAGATGGTGTTGCTTTTCCTCACCAAATAGCCAAATACAGGCCAGCTTTTAATGTCGGATTTGGCGATAAACCGCACTGGGATGACGCTGTTGAGCGCATGAATATCTGACCACGAAATATGATTCGCCACAAACATCGTACGGCTGGTATTAAATGGTGGTAACTTACCGTAGAGCGAGACTTTAATATTAAATGCACGCAGCAAGCCACTACACCACCATTGGATCAGTTTAAGGTTGCTGGTTTTGCTGATGAAGGGCAACACAGCTGCCGCCAATGTTAACCCAACAATGGTGTGAATAAAAATACGTGATATTCGATAATAACGTGTTAAAAAGTGGCTTTGTTGCAAATTATTTTAAGAAATGCGCCGCATATCTGCTGTTAATGTGTGATAACGGTAACATTACCAGCATATCCGCTGTGTTGAAAGAGGCATCCCACGCAGGCTCACCACAAATGTAAGCCCCCAGCCGCAAATAGCCTTTAATTAAGGGTGGGAAAACCACGGGTAAGTCATGATTCAACGCATTAATTGGTAACGGATTATGTGGAAACACGCGATACTCGACAGGTGACAAATGATCATCTTTAAGCTTATGATACAGGCTTGCTGCCATGTGACCGCCGTCATGGATAGGGACACTGCCACAGCCAATCATGTATTCGTAATTGTGTGTTTGCATATACTTAGCCAGTCCGGCCCACAACATGGTGATCGTGCCACCACTGCGGTAATCTTGATGCACACAGGCACGGCCCACTTCTACCATGCTACTGAATAAATGCGCCAAACGGCTTAAATCAAACTCGCCTGCAGAGTAATAGCCGCCAGCATGAAAGGCTTGTTCCGGACTCAAGATTCGGTAGGTACCGATGACTTGGTGGGTGGCGCTTTCACGCACCAATAAGTGCTCACAAAAAGCGTCAAATCCATCAATATCCAGACCCCTTGTTTTTGCTTTGCTAGCACTGGCAATTTGTGCACCCATTTCTTCTGCGAATACTTGATAGCGTAAGCGTTGCGCCTCGGCGACTTCGCTGGCATTGCGAGCCATGCTCACATACAGATGGTGTTGAGGATGTGATTGCGCACTGTGCTGCGCCAGGTTGGCTTGAGCTGATAATTGCTTTTTATACATAACATCTCCCTGTGAGTTGGAGAGATGTTATGTGGCTAACATGAAAAATTAATGAATTTTAAATGACCAAATAATGACAAGCATCAAACGGCTTAACTCGTCATGCGTTTAATGTTTAATGGGTAACGCGGGAAGTATCGCTATTTTCTACAATACGTACTCTATCGCCAGGCTGAAACGCTTCATCAGCTTCCTGCACAATAGCAACGAGTGCACCGCCATCTAATTTTACGGTAATCTCAATCGCATCTTTACGGGTCACCACTTCTTCAGCAGCAGAGCCGGCAAGACCACCAGCAACTGCGCCAATCACAGCGGCAATTGCACTGCCACTACCACTGCCAATTGTGCTGCCAGCAATCCCACCAATGGCACCACCCGCTACTGTACCAACAGGGGATTTAGTGCCTTCAAGCTTCACTGTCCGCACACTTTCTACTACGCCAGTCCTAACTGTCTGTACCTTACGCGCATCTTCGCGCTTATAGACGCTGCCAGAGTTTGAACTGGCACAAGCCATTAAAAACATAGATAAAAATGCAACTATTAATAATTTTGAAATTTGCATATCGTATTCCTTATTTAATCGTTAGTTGTTGTGCACATTACTGTTTTTATTAAGATGCCAACTTTTCTTTTGTCGCGACTTCAGAAACCAGTGCTTGCGTATAAATGTGTTCAATCTCGGCGCGCGTCGGTGCGTGATTTTGACCACCGCGACTAGCAATTTTAATCGCACCCATCGTAGATGCCAATCTGCCGCAGGTTGGCCAATCCCAGCCATTGCTAATGCCGTAAAGTAAACCTGCACGATAAGCATCACCACAACCGGTGGGGTCTACAATCTTATCGGCTTTAACGCATGGAATATCAAAACGTTGACCATCAGCATAAATTTGCGAGCCTTGACCACCCAGGGTAACAATAAGTGCTTTGACTTTAGCGGCTAACTGTTCCAGATTCAGTCCAGTTTTATCTTGGATGATCTGTGACTCATAATCGTTCACCGCTAAGTAAGTTGCCATCTCGATAAAATGCAACAGTTCATCACCATTAAACATCGGCAAGCCTTGGCCAGGATCAAATAAAAACGGAATGTCCGCCTCAAAACATTCTTTTGCATGTTGAAACATGCCGTCGCGGCCATCAGGCGCAATAAT
>JAKFEP010000100.1:0-15959 GCA_036675645.1 Methylotenera sp.
CAGCGCGGCTGTGGTGAAGAAATTTGTAAAAGATTATGGCTATAAAGGCCGTATATTCGCCATTTCTGCCATCAGCGGCGTGGGTTGCAAAGAGCTTACCTATGCGATTATGGACCATTTAGATGAAGCAAAAAAACAAGCGTTAGAGCAAACAAATGAGCAGCTCCCTATTAATCAATAGCAAAACGCTGATTGTAAAGGTTGGCTCTAGCCTAGTGACCAACAATGGTGAAGGGCTAGACAAGCAGGCTATTGCTGCCTGGGCAACGCAAATTAGCTCGCTGGTAAAACAGGGTAAACAAGTTGTGCTGGTTTCCAGTGGAGCAGTGGCTGAAGGGATGCAGCGATTAGGCTGGAAAAAAAGGCCTGTAGAAGTGAACGAGCTGCAAGCAGCCGCAGCTGTGGGGCAAATGGGTTTGGTGCAAATGTATGAAAGCTGTTTTGCACAGCATGGCCTGCACACCGCACAGATATTGCTTACTCATGATGATTTACGCGATAGAAAACGTTATTTAAACGCTCGTAGCACACTCAAAACTTTGCTTGCGCTAAACGTGATTCCTATTATTAATGAGAATGACACCGTAGTGACCGAAGAAATCCGCTTTGGTGACAACGACACCTTGGCGGCATTGGTGGCTAATTTAATAGAGGCTGATGTGCTGGTGATTCTAACCGATCAGCAAGGCTTGTATTCAGCTGACCCACGCAAAAATAAAGACGCAACATTCATCAATTTTGAAACTGCAGGCAATGCAGCGCTTGAGCAAATGGCAGGCGGCGCAGGGAGCAGTGTGGGCACGGGTGGTATGCTCACTAAAATTCTTGCCGCTAAACGCGCAGCCAGCAGTGGCGCACACACCGTAATTGCGTCAGGCCGGGAAAAGGATGTGCTGATTCGCCTCAACACTGGCGAAGCCATTGGCACGCATTTGCAAGCCACACAGATTAAAACGGTAGCCAAAAAACAATGGCTGGCTGACCACTTACGCCTAGGCGGAAAGCTAGTCCTAGATGTGGGTGCAGTGAAAGTGCTAAAAGCAGATGGCAAAAGTTTGCTGCCAATAGGTGTGATTGAAGTGCAAGGCAGTTTTGAACGCGGCGATGTGGTGGCCTGCGTCAATGAAGCGGGTAATGAGGTGGCGCGTGGCATTGTGAATTATAATTCCAGCGAAGCTGCCCGTATTATGCGCAAAGCCAGCAGCGAGATTGAGAAAATTTTGGGTTATGTGGAAGAATCAGAGCTGATTCACCGTGATAATCTAATTGTGATTTAGCATTATTTTTAAACAGAGAAAATTTAAAATGAATAAACCATTGGTTGCCATTGTGATGGGTTCAGACAGCGATTGGCCGGTCATGAAAATTGCGGCACAGATGCTGGCAGATTTTGGCGTCACCTATGAAGCCAAGGTGGTTTCAGCGCATCGCACACCTGACTTAATGTTTAAGTTTGCCGAAAATGCGGCTAACGAGGGCTACCAAATTATTATCGCTGGTGCGGGTGGCGCAGCACACTTGCCTGGCATGGTGGCGGCGAAGACCACATTGCCTGTGTTAGGCGTGCCTGTACCAAGCAAACATTTACAAGGCCAAGACTCATTGCTTTCTATCGTGCAAATGCCAAAGGGAATTCCCGTGGCCACCTTTGCAATTGGCGATGCTGGGGCGGCAAACGCAGGATTATTTGCGGTTTCTATTCTGGCTAATCATGATGCTGATTTGGCGAAAAAGTTGGCAGAATTCCGTGCCACACAAGCCGATAAAGTGCACAACATGATATTGAGCGAAAAGCCTTAATTTAGAAAGTCTGATTTGAAAGTCAACGTAGAATGGTAACAAAACAAATAATCACTGCGCCCGCCATGTTGGGCATGTTAGGTGGCGGTCAACTTGGCCGTTTTTTTGTGACTGCAGCGCATGAGCTTGGGTATCAAGTTACCGTGTTAGATCCAGATAAAAACAGCCCAGCGGGCAAAATAGCCGATGTGCATTTGTGCGCCAATTACGACGACGAATCCGCATTAAAGCAAATGGCTGCAACTTGTCAGGCGGTAACTACTGAATTTGAAAATGTGCCTGCCAATACCCTGGAAAAGTTAGCGCTTACTACCGTCGTTCGCCCCAGTGCAGATTGTGTAGCTATTGCACAGAATAGAGTGTTAGAGAAAAATTTTATTAAGGATGCAGGTTTGCCTGTGGCGCCATTTGTGGTGATTAATGCAGCCACCGATTTGCCAGATGACGCTAGTAGTTTATACCCTGCGATATTGAAAGTAGCGCGTTTTGGTTACGATGGCAAAGGTCAGGCGCGGGTGAAAAATCAGGTCGAGGCGCAGCAAGCCTTTGCCGAATTTAAGCAAGAAATTTGCGTGCTAGAGCAGATGTTGCTGCTGGATTTGGAGGTGTCCGTTGTGCTGGCACGCGATGCTGTTGGTAATATTGCGGCTTTCCCTACAGCAGAAAATAGCCATCTAAACGGTATCCTTGATATGAGTATTGTGCCAGCGCGTTGCAGTGAGGTAATTAAAGCCAATGCGCAAGTTCTGGCAAAAAAACTTGCCGAAAAGTTGGATTACGTTGGCGTGCTGGGTGTGGAGTTTTTTGTGGTTAAGAATCAGTTGTTGGTGAATGAAATAGCGCCGCGCCCTCACAACTCTGGTCACTATACGATAGATGCGTGTGTAACTAATCAGTTTGAACAGCAGGTGCGCGTAATGGCTGGCCTGCCGCTGGGCGATGCCAGCTTGCACAATGATGCGGTGATGGTGAACATTTTAGGCGATAGTTGGTACGATGCTAAGAACAATGTTAAGGAGCCTGCATGGTGCAAGGCGTTAGCTCACAAGAGTTTGAAGCTACATTTATACGGTAAACACGAGCCGCGTAAGGCACGCAAAATGGGGCATTTTACTGTGATAGATAAAAAACTAGATGTCTCGTTGAATGTGGCGTTGATTGCGCGTAGTGAATTAAATATAGGTTGAACTCAATATTGGTTGATTGAATAGTAGGTCGAGTTAAGTGTAGGTTAATAGAACTTTTAGCTAACAAAAAAGCCGAGCATTGCTCGGCTTTTTTACATCCGTCTAAATTACTCAGCTTTGGCTTTTTTCGCTGCTGCTGGTTTTTTAGCGGCTGCTGCTTTTGGCGCGGCAGCTTTTGCAGTCGTTGCTTTAGCTGTTGCAGTTTCTTTTGCAGCTGGTTTCGCTTTTGCTTTAGGCACAGTTTTCGTTACTTTAACGCCGGCAGCAGATGCGCCTGTCATGGCTTTAATGGCAGCACTTAGGCGGCTTTTATGACGTGCTGCTTTGTTTTTGTGAATGATTTTTTTATCCGCGATGCGGTCAATTACAGTAATGTTTTCTTGGTAACTTGCTGCTGCTACGGCTTTGTCGCCAGATTCAACTGCTTTAATAATTTTTTTGATTGCAGTACGCAAAGTTGAACGTAACGCGGCGTTGTGTGCGTTTACTTTAACGGATTGACGTGCGCGTTTGCGTGCTTGTGCGGTGTTTGCCATGAGTTCTCTGTCCTAAAGCTTATGTATTGATACTAAGGTGGTTAATACGAAACCGTGCATAATAGTGTTTTTTAACTCATTTTGCAAGAACTAATCATTAATTCTGGCCGTTAAAAGTCAACGCTACATGTTAAAATCTCGCCATTATTTTATTTTAAGTGTGGCATGAATTTACTCCGTGTTCTTGCCGGTGTCGGCAGCATGACTTTTTTATCGCGAATTTTAGGCTTTGCGCGCGATACCTTAATCGCGCGTATGTTTGGCGCAGGCTTGGCCACCGATGCATTTTTTGTGGCGTTTAAAATTCCCAATTTACTGCGACGCGTGTCTGCAGAAGGCGCCTTCAGTCAAGCATTCGTACCAATTCTGGCGGAATATAAATCACAACGCACACCAGCTGAAACGCACGCCTTAATTAACCATGTGGCCAGCTTAATGGGCGTATTTTTAGTGCTGGTGACCATTGCTGGCATGTTGGCTGCGCCATTAATTGTGGGCATCACTGCGCCTGGTTTTGCTAAAGATGCATCTAAGTTTGCACTTACTGTGGAGCTATTGCGCATCACCTTTCCTTATATTGTGTTTATTTCGCTAGTGTCGCTTGCGGGCGGCGTGCTGAACACCTATAGCAAATTTCAAATTCCTGCATTTACACCTGTTTGGTTAAATGTGTCATTTATTGTAGCCATATTGTTTGTTGCACCATACTTTGATAATGCTATTCAAGTGTTGGCGTGGGCGGTGTTTGTGGGGGGTATGCTGCAATTGTTATTTCAATGGCCATATCTGCACAAATTAGGTCTAGTGCCGCGTTACGAGTTGAACTGGCAAGATGAAGGCGTGCGCCGCATTTTAAGGCTGATGGGGCCGGCCATTTTTGGCGTATCGGTGGCGCAGATTTCCATCGTGCTAAACAATATCTTTGCCAGCTTTTTGCAAACAGGCAGCGTGTCTTGGTTGTATTACGCTGATAGGCTGATGGAGTTTCCCACGGGTGTGCTAGGTGTGGCGTTGGGGACGATTTTGTTGCCCAGTTTATCCAAAGCGTTTGTGAATAAAACCGAAGTGGAATATAGCCAATTGCTCGATTGGGGCTTGCGGCTTACCTTTTTACTGGCAGCGCCAGCAGCAGTGGCTTTGGCTGTGCTATCAAAGCCGTTGGTAGCCAGTTTATTTTATTATGGAAAATTTACTGCAACCGATGTGGCGATGACAGAGCGCGCAGTCATCGCCTACAGTCTTGGCTTGATTGGCCTGATTTTAGTGAAAGTGCTCGCACCCGGTTTTTATGCACGACAAAATGTTAAAACTCCTGTAAAAATTGCCATATTTACTCTGGTTATTACACAACTACTTAATATTTTGTTTGTGTTTGTGTTGAACTTGCAACACGCGGGCCTTGCTTTGTCTATTGGCTTGGGTGCGTGTATTAATGCAGGGCTACTCTATTATCATTTGCGCCGAGACGGTATTTATCATTTGCAAACAGGCTGGCTTAAGTTTTTTAGCAAAATGACGCTCGCATTATTAGCAATGGCAGGCGCCTTATATTGGCTGGCGCTACGTGCAGGCGATTGGTTGCAGATGGCTACGATGCTCAAGCTGTCATGGCTAGCAGTATTGGTGGTGGCAGGTGCTGTGGTGTATTTTTTAGTGCTGTGGCTGCTGGGCTTTAGACCACGCGATTTCAGCAAACGCGTTAATCGTTAAGTGATGCAGGTTTTTCGTCATCTACCAACACAACGTTGCGAGCCGCTTACGCTGGCAATCGGTAATTTTGATGGCATGCACCTAGGTCATCAAGCACTACTACAAGCTAATATCCGTACGGCATCCAGCCTAGGTAAAATGCCTGCTGTATTAACGTTTGAGCCACATCCGCGCGAGTTTTTTACCCCACACAATGCGCAAGCGCGACTCACTACATTGCGCGAAAAACTTGAGTTGTTTGATGCAGCGGGAATTGAAAAAGTATTTATTTGCGCCTTTAACAAACGTTTTGCGGCCATTAGCGCTGACGCTTTTTTAAATATTTTGCGTGATCAACTGAATGCAAACACGATATTAGTGGGCAATGATTTTAAATTTGGCGCCAAGCGCTTGGGTGATATCAACAGCTTTAAAGCGGCGGGTTTCGATTTAATCGCGTTGCAGCAAGTAGATTTAGATGGCAGCCGCGTCTCTAGCACGCGCGTACGTAATGCCCTAGCTGCTGGTGACTTAACTTTAACTGAAAAATTGTTAGGTCGTCACTACAGCATTAGCGGCAAGGTGGTGCATGGCGCTAAAAGAGGCAGAGAACTTGGCTTTCCCACCGCCAATATCCACATGCGGCATGAGCGACCTGCGCTAACAGGGGTTTATGCGGTAAAATTGGACGGTTTGCCAGCGGTAGCTAATTTAGGCGTGCGTCCAACTATTGCCGGCGTGCCAAAATTGTTGCTAGAAACACATGTGCTTGATTTTAATGGGGATTTGTATGGCCAGCATGTACATGTAGAATTTTTGCATAAAATACGTGAAGAGCAAAAATTTGGTAGTTTGGACGCATTAAAAGCGCAAATTGCACAAGATATTGGCGTTGCAAGGCACTATTTTCAAGACAGTAATTTAATCAACAAGGTGTAAGAATTTAGACTAAGAAATAAATCATGACTGAAGACGTAAATAAAGATCAGAATAAATACAAAATCAACCAGCCCGAAACACCGTTTCCCATGCGTGGCGATTTGGCTAAACGCGAGCCTGCCTGGTTAAAGCAGTGGCAAGATAAAAAGCTTTATGAGCGTATTCGTAAAGCGCGCAAAGGGGCGAAGAAATTCATCCTGCATGATGGCCCACCTTACGCCAATGGCGACATTCACATCGGCCACGCGGTTAATAAAATCCTCAAAGACATCATCATAAAATCCAAAACCATGAGTGGTTTTGATGCGCCTTATGTGCCAGGCTGGGATTGCCATGGTTTGCCGATTGAGTTGGTAGTAGAAAAAATTCACGGCAAAAATATCGACCCTGCCAAATTTCGTGAACTATGCCGTGCATACGCGGCTGAGCAAGTGGAAAAGCAGAAGAAAGACTTTATCCGCTTAGGCGTGCTGGGTGATTGGGATAACCCATATTTGACGATGGATTTTAAAACCGAAGCCGACATCATGCGCGCTTTGGGCGAGATTCAAAAAAATGGTTATCTCTACCAAGGTAGCAAGCCTGTGCATTGGTGTGTAGATTGCGGTAGCGCGTTGGCAGAGGCTGAAGTGGAATATGAGGACGTGAACTCACCAGCGATAGATGTGGGTTTTAAAGTGGTGAATAACGAATTGGTTAATAGAATTTTTGGCGCGGAGGCCAAGGGGTCTATTTATGCTGTTATTTGGACTACTACACCTTGGACATTGCCAGCGAATCAGGCGGTAAGTGTAAATGCAGAGTTGGATTACGCGTTATATGAAATAAATAATGGCTTGTACATCATCGTAGCCAAAGAGCTGCTTGATGGTAGCGTAAGTAAATATGGCTTTGCAGAAAATAGCTCTAAGTTCTTTCATACTTGCAAGGGCTCAGATTTAAAAGGTCTACAACTTCAACACCCATTCGACAATCGCCAAGTACCAGTGATTTGCGGTGACCATGTCACAACTGAAGCAGGTACTGGCTTAGTCCATACTGCAGCCGCGCACGGTAACGATGACTGGTTAGTGATGAAAGCGAATTTCCCCAATGAAAAACCACGTATTTTAATGGGCGGCGATGGCAAGTTCTTTAACAGCGACTTGGTTGAACTTGAAGGAATTCGCGGCTTAAGTCGTCAAGAAGCCAATAAAGTGATTTTGGCTAAAATGCAAGAAAACGGTACTTTGTTAGCCAGCGCGCGCTTAAATCATAGCTTCCCCCATTGCTGGCGCCATAAAACACCGTTGATGCAATTAGCGACCCACCAATGGTTTATTGGCATGGAAGTGCCATCTTTGGCAGCAAGGAAAAAATCAGATGAGCTTGCTGAAAGCGATAATGTAGATAACCTAACGACTAAACAACAAGCTCAAATTTGGACCGAAGACTTGGAGTCTGAGCTAAGAGAGATCGCTCTGAAGGCGGTGGATGTTACTCAATTTTTCCCCAGTTGGGGTCACGCAAGACTTGAGGCGATGATCAAGAACCGTCCAGATTGGTGCGTATCGCGTCAACGCAACTGGGGCGTGCCGATGCCATTTTTTGTGCATAAAGAAACCGGTGAGCCGCATCCGCAAACCGCAGAATTGCTAGAAGCAGCCTGCTTATTGGTTGAAAAGTCGGGTGTAGAAGCTTGGTTTAGTTTAGATGAAGCCGCTTTCCTGCAAGCAAATACCAGTGCAGCTTCCAAGGCGATTAATGCTGAATTTAAAAAGGTCACTTATACCTTAGATGTTTGGTTTGACTCGGGCGCAACGCATCTGGCAGTACTGCGTTCCCCCAAGCACCCAACGCTTTCAGAAGAAGCTAATAAACGTGCTGCGCAAGGGAAGCCGGTTGCTGATTTGTATTTAGAAGGTTCAGACCAGCACCGTGGTTGGTTTCAATCTAGTTTGCTTACTGGTTGTGCGATTGATGGCAGAGCGCCTTACAACGCACTGTTAACCCATGGCTTTGTGGTGGATGGAAGTGGCCACAAAATGAGTAAATCTAAAGGCAATGTGGTAGCGCCGCAAAAGGTGATGGATACTTACGGCGCGGATATTTTGCGCTTGTGGGCAGCTAGTACAGATTACTCTGGTGAGTTGACCATTAGCGATGAAATTTTAAAACGCGTAGCTGATAGCTACCGCAAAATTCGCAATACCTGTAAATTTTTACTGGCGAATATTGCAGACTTTGATGCCAATAAAGATTTATTGCCAGTTGAGCAATGGCTGGAAATTGACCGTTATGCGCTCTATTTAACGCAAAAATTACAAACTGAAGTGTTGGCGGATTATGACCGCTACGAGTTCCACTTGGCAGTGCAAAAGCTGGTGAGTTTTTGCTCTGATGACTTAGGTGCTTTTTACCTGGATATTCTCAAAGACAGGCTGTATACCAGTGGTGAAAACTCGCTAGCCCGTCGTGCCGCACAGAGTACCTTGCACCATATTACGCATACCTTTATGCGTTTGATTGCACCTATTTTAAGCTTTACTGCTGATGAAATCTGGCAGACTTTGAAACTAGGCGAACAGTCAGTTTTTGAAGATGCATGGTATGAGTTGCCTAAGCATGGATTGAATACAAGTGACATTGAACAATGGGAAGATGTAATTAATGTTCGTGCACTCGTTAATAAAAAGATAGAAGAAAAGCGCGCCGCAGGTTTGGTGGGCTCATCTTTGCAATCTGAAATTGATATTTACGCGCAAGCTGAAACTTACGAGTCTTTAAGCAGATTGCAGGCTGCTTTGCATTTTGTTTTAATTACTTCGCGTGTGACTTTGCATAAAGCTACTGGTGCTGGCTTAGATATTCAAGTGACACCTAGTTCAAAGCAGAAATGCGAGCGCTGCTGGCACTACCGAGCAGATGTTGGTTCGCATGCAGAACATCCGACTATCTGCGGACGTTGCGTGAGCAATCTGTTTGGTGCGGGTGAAGTGAGAAAATATGCTTAAAAATCGCTATGGTTGGTTTGGTATCAGCGCCGTCATTGTTGCCTTAGACCTTTACACTAAACATCTCGTGCAGCAAGCCTTTGAGCACGGCGAGCGTCTAACCATGACCTCTTACTTTGAGCTGGTAAGGTTTCATAATGAAGGTGCAGCATTTAGCTTTTTAGCCGATGCCGGTGGTTGGCAAAAGTGGTTTTTTACGGCAGTTTCAATCATCGCCATCGTAGTGATTACTTATTTAATTATTAAACATAGCACGCAAAAACTTTTTTGCTGGGGGCTAGCCTTAGTATTAGCCGGTGCCATTGGTAATTTGTACGATCGGGTTACGCTGGGCTATGTGGTTGATTTTTTATACTTCCATATTAACGATTTGTACTGGCCAGCATTTAATGTAGCCGATAGCGCGATTTGCGTGGGCGTGGCACTTTTATTATGGGATAGCTTCAAACAGCCTGCAAAATAATGTTGGAACTAGAATTTTCTTTCACAGAGAAATGCTGGTTATGGCAGGGAAAGGCCACTTGGTATTTTATTACGGTGCCCAAAAGCCATTCAGAAGAAATTAAGTTTTTTACAGAAAACCACTTTGGTAAACGACGCGGTTGGGGCGCGGTACGAGTAACCGCGCGCATCGGGACAAGTGAGTGGCAGACCTCAATATTTCCTTCAACTAGCTTAAACGCTTATATATTGCCGCTCAAACAAGAGATCAGGAAAAAAGAAAAAATTGTGGTGGATGCCGTCGTCAACGTCCAACTAAGCATTCGAGTATAGGTAGGCCACCAGGCTTTTATTTTTTTGGTAAAAACTTTCTTACCAATTCAAACACCGCCACACACACTGCCCCAATAATCAACCCTACAATCGCGTCAATTAACATTGGTGAGATAACGGCGGCTATTCCTCCGATGGTAGGGGTTTTATGCAATATTTCGGCGATATGTTCAGAAAAATGGTGGATGGCTGGAATACCATGCCCAATAATACTGCCGCCCACTAAAAACATAGCAGCGGTGCCAGCTATACTTAAAAAACGCATTAATTTAGGCGCAAATGCCAATATGCCCGCGCCAATTTTGCGTAGTAATTGCTTGTATAAATTTTGACCTTTTTTAAGCATAAGATGCAAGCCAAGGTCGTCCAACTTAACGATGCCAGCCACCAAACCATAAACGCCAACGGTCATAATCATCGCGATGGCAGCCACCACCGCTACCTGCTTGCTAAAAACTTCCGTGGCTACCGTGCCCAACGCGATGACAATAATTTCGGCCGATAAAATAAAGTCTGTTCTGATTGCGCCTTTGATTTTATCTTTTTCCAGCGCCACCATATCAATTTTAGGGTCGGCAACGGCTTGTGCGATGGCCTGGTTATGAGAGTCATCCTCTTGCTTGTGAAAAAATTTATGTGCGATTTTTTCAAAACCTTCAAAGCACAAGAACGCACCGCCAATCATCAGCAAAGGGGTGATTAACCACGGGATAAAATAGCTAATGGCTAATGCGGAGGGCACTAAAATGAGCTTGTTAATAAACGAGCCTTTTGCCACTGCCCATACTACGGGCAGTTCGCGTGATGCATCCACGCCGGACACTTGTTGTGCGTTTAGCGCCAAATCGTCGCCAAGCACGCCTGCGGTTTTTTTTGCCGCTACTTTGGTCATCACTGAAACATCGTCCAACATCGTAGTGATGTCGTCCAACAACATGAGTAAACTGCCGCCTGCCATATATAACCTTATAAGATTTAAGTATTTTGCATTCTAACCAATAATGTTAAGATTATTGGATGTTGTCGCAAAAATTATTTCGCAAGCTATTTCGCTGGTCAAATAAAGTCGCATTGTTTGCGATTATATTTGCGTCGCTTGCGCCCAGCATTTCGCATGCCTTGGCGGCCACAAATAATTCTGGTTTTGCGCAAGAAGTTTGTACGACAAGTGGCACCAAGATTACTATTCAGGTGCTGACTACCAAAGGCAAACAATTGGCTACCGAGTTGCCCGCCCAAGCATCAGAAAGTAAAGCGCCAACAAGCATTCAACACCATTTGCAGCATTGCCCATTTTGCGCAAACCCAAGCACTGATGTGGCGATTCAAGCGCCACATGCACCTATAGTTGCTATTTTAGCTGCGCAAGCGCAGCAAATCGCCGTAAATTCTCAAGTAGTTGTCACACATTTTTCAGCATTTCCACCGCCTGCACAGGCGCCTCCTCGTTTCATCTAAACCAACTCTATTTTTGGCTTGAACAAAGCCTTGTTGATTTTATTTGGAGCAGTAGCATGAAAAAATACGTTTTTTGCGCCATCAGCGCATTATTTGGTTTTAACCACGCGGCCTTCGCCGACCATAAAGAAAACATCGAACTCGATGAAATTGATGTAAGCGCACCGATGCTGGATAGCCGCATCATTAATCACCCGGCAGCGGTAGAGACTTACAATAAGCAGCAGATTCAAGACACGGTGAATGCCACTACATCGCAGCAAACCTTGAAGTACCTGCCCAGCTTTCAGGTGCGTGAGCGTTATATAGGTGACCGTAACGGCCCAATCGCTACGCGCACCACAGGTACGCTGTCATCTGCGCAAACCTTGCTATATGCAGATGGCATTTTGCTATCTAATTTACTCGGCAATTCGTTCGGCTTTGCGCCACGTTGGGGCATGGTTTCGCCAGAAGAAATCGACAGTGTCAGCATCTTGTATGGTCCATTTTCGGCACTTTATGCAGGTAACTCTTTAGGCGGTGTGATCAGTTTAAATACACGCATGCCAACGAAATTTGAGGCACATGCTACCGCACAAGCGTTTGCACAAAATTTTGAGTTATATGGCACTGATGAAACCTATAAGGGTAACCACGAAACGTTTTCAGTGGGCAATAAAATAAACGATTTGAGCTTTTTTGCCAGCATTGACCGTTTAGAGTCTGAAAGTCAGCCGATGCAGTTTGCTAACTCTACTGCGCTAGGCACTGCTGTGGGTGCCAGAACCACAGTAACCGGTGCATATTTGGATAAAGATCCTTCAGGCAATAACCGCGTGACTTTTGGAGCGACCGGTATTGATAGAAGTGAACAACTTAACGCAAAAATCAAGCTTGCCTATGATGTTACCCCTACCATTAAAGCGGCTTATACATTAGGCGTATGGGATTTAGATAGTCGCACAGATGTGGATAGTTACATCAAAGATGCCGCAGGCAACCATATTTATAATGGTCGCGTGACATTTAATGGCCAAAACTATGATGTTGGTGGTTTTAATAACCCAGCTGAGGTGGAATCGTTTCATGTGATGCAAGCATTGGATGTAAAAAGCAACACTAAAGGTTTTTTTGACTGGCAGGTGACCTTGTCTGATTACGATTACCAAAAAGATAAAAACAATGCTTCAACAGTATCCGCAACTGGCAGCACCGCAGCTGGTAACCCTTATACCAATCGGGTTGGACGCCTCACCGATTTGGCTGGTACAGGCTGGACAGCCTTAGAAGCGTGTGCCACTTTGCGTCCAAAAGACCATGCGATTGAGGTTGGTTATCATGTGGATGATTACAACTTGCATAGCGACACGAACAACACAGCGGATTGGTCAAGCGACAATAAGGGTGTTTTGTCTGCCACATCGCGTGGGAAAACCCGCACGCATGCTGTTTATGCGCAAGATAAATGGCAGATGAGCCCGGAGTGGGCGCTTACGTTGGGCGGCCGTACCGAATATTGGGAAGCTAGCGATGGCCGCAACCAAACTACATTGGGCGGATTATTACGCACAGCCAATTATGACAACCAATCAGAAACTAAATTTTCACCTAAGTTGTCACTCAGTTTTGAGCCAAATGTTGATACAAACAATGCTTGGGGTTTCAGGGCATCACTTGGGCAAGCATTCAGGTTTCCAACGGTGGGTGAGTTATTTCAGCAACAAACGCAGGGAACTACTGTTGTGGAAAATAACCCTAACTTGAAAGAAGAAGAAGTGATCTCTGGCGAATTGACGGCTGAGCGCAGGTTTGAAAATGGCTTGATTCGCGCTAGCTTGTTCCACGAGACCAAACTTGATGCGCTGATTAGTCAAACCGTGGGTAACGGAAACGCTATACCATTTGGCACTGGTACCTGTGCTGCGACGACCTGTTCATTTATTCAAAATATTGACCATGTGCGCACCAACGGTATCGAGCTATCGACCATTTGGGAGGATGTTGGCATACATGGTCTGGATATTTTAGCTAATGCTACGTTTACCGATGCCGAAATTTTGCGTAACGATATTAATCCTGCTAGCCAGGGCAAAAAACCATTACGCATACCTAAGCAGCATTACAAGGTTGCCGCCACTTATCATCATGGCAACAACTTAACTTATTCATTAGCTGCGCGTTATAGTGGCAGGCAATACAACACCTTAGACAATACTGACAGCAACCCGGATACTTTTGGCGGCACCAGTAAATATTTCTTTGTAGATGTAAAAGCCAACTACAAATTTGCAGACCGTTTTACAGCAAGTGTTGGTGTGGACAATTTGAACAATTACAAGGCATACACGTTTCATCCATACCCACAGCGAACTGGCTATTTACAGTTAAAATTTGATTACTAGAGAGTAAATATGCGATATTTTTTATTGATATTGAGTTTGTTAATTTGCTTTAATCTGCAAGCCCATGAGGCACACACACAGCACACTGCCAGCCATTTAGCGGTTTCAGTTACGATTGATGAAACTGGCAAGCTGTGGCGTGCCAGTGTGCACGATGGGTTTGTAGAGGTAGATAGCAGTACTGACTTAGGTAAAACCTTTAGCAAGCCAGTAAAAGTGAACCAAGCCGCCATGAAGATTGGCGCAGAGGGTGAAGCGCGTCCAAAGATTGCCGTGCGGGCAGGTAATATCTACCTGACTTGGACGCAGGCTTTAAAAATACCGTATGCGGGTTATATCTGGTTTGCAAGATCAATTGATGGCGGTAAAAGTTTCGAGAAGCCTTATATTGTCCACACTGACCGTGCAGAGATTACGCACCGTTTCGACGCACTGAATGTGTCGCCGAATGGCGATATTACCGTAACTTGGGTAGACAAACGCGATTTGTTAGCGGCTAAGGCAGCAGGAAAGAAATACGATGGAGCGGCTATTTATTACGCAGTTTCCACTGACAAAGGCGTGAGTTTTAAACCTGAACAAAAGTTGGCTGACAGCAGTTGTGAGTGTTGCCGCATTGTTACGACCAATAAACCAGATGGCACGACCGTCGCGATGTGGCGCCATGTATTTGAAGGCAGTGAGCGCGACCATAATATTGCAGAGATACCGAAAACAGGAACAAAGCCACAACCGCATCGGGCTACCTTTGGGCGTTGGGTGATTGATGGCTGTCCGCATCATGGAGCGGCACTTGCCAGTGGAGGCGAAGGAAAGGATTGGTGGGGCTATCACATGGCCTATTTTGATGGCAATGATAAGAAGCCAGGTTTGTACTACAGCCGTATGGATGGAGTTGCATGGGTAGCATCCCCTGCTAAGAAATTTGGTGATAACAGCAAGCAAGCTGGACACCCAGCAATCTTTAGTGTTGGTGAGCAAGTATGGATAGTGTGGCGCGAGATAAAAGATGGCAAAACTAGTATTTTGGGCATGCATTCAGAGGATGACGGTAGAAACTGGAATGATGCCAAAACGTTTACTGACACTCATCAGAAAGCAGATTACCCATTTTTGTTGCAGCACAAAAACATCGTGTATTTAGTATGGAATACACAAGCCGATGGCCTGCAGTTGATTGCACTAACAAAATAAACTTTAAACTGGCCTATGCGCTAGCCCTTATTGAAAGTTTCTATTTTTGCCCCATAGTATCCATATGATATTTAAGGAGGGGCAACATGCGTTTTGATAAACTTACCACCAAATTCCAACAAGCGATAAATGATGCGCAAAGTCTTGCGTTGGGTGCGGATAACACCGCCATAGAGCCGCAACATTTATTGTTAGCGTTACTCAATCAAGAAGATGGGGGCACTGCGTCACTGTTATTAAAAGCAGGCGTGCAACTGAATGCGCTTAAGGCTGGCTTAAGCGCGGCGATTGCTAATTTACCGAAATCTTCAGAAATGAGTGGTGAGGTTGCGATTTCGCGTGACCTCAATAATCTACTCAATATCACCGATAAACTCGCACAAAAACGTAATGATACTTACATCGCCAGTGAGATGTTTTTGCTGGCACTAGCGGAGGATAAAGGTGAAACAGCTAAATTACTCAAGCAAAACGGGCTTACAAAAGGTGCTCTGGAAGCCAGTATCCTTGCGGTTCGCGGCGATGCTGCAGTTAACGACCAAGAAGGTGAGAGCAATCGCGAAGCGCTTAAAAAATATACGCTAGACCTAACCGAGCGCGCACGATTGGGCAAGCTGGATCCTGTGATTGGACGTGATGATGAAATACGCCGCGCCATACAAATACTTGGCCGCCGTACCAAAAATAACCCAGTGCTGATTGGTGAACCAGGCGTGGGTAAAACTGCAATTGTGGAAGGCTTGGCGCAGCGCATTGTGAATGGCGAAGTGCCAGAAAGCTTGAAAAATAAAAAAGTGCTCAGCCTAGATATGGCTGCTTTACTGGCAGGTGCCAAATACCGTGGAGATTTTGAAGAGCGCTTAAAAAGTGTGCTGAAAGAGCTGGCGCAAGATGAGGGCCAAACTATCGTGTTTATTGATGAAATCCACACCATGGTTGGCGCAGGGAAAACAGAGGGCGCGATGGATGCAGGCAATATGCTTAAACCTGCTTTGGCGCGTGGTG
>JAKFEP010000129.1:0-15937 GCA_036675645.1 Methylotenera sp.
GGCTTGCGTTGGGTTAAGCAGTGCATGTGCGTTAGCCTGTTCTTGAATTGCCGCGTCAGCTTGCAGCAATTCAAAAAGCCGTTCAGCCGCCCCTGCCGCACGCATAATATCCCCCCATACTTCAGCCATGGTGCCTACTGCACCGGCCACCATCATGGCGTACAGTACAAATGACGCCAATTCACCGCCAGACATAGTGCCAGCGTTGACTTGCCGCGCGCCCACCCATAACACAAAAATAATGGTGCCTAAAACCGCGGTGACCATCAGCATGGTAAGCAATGCTCGTACTTTGACGCGTTTTAATGCGGTCGTAAAACTTAAATCAGCTGATTTGCTGAAGCGCGTGATTTCGGTTTGCTCTTGTGTGTACGACTGCACGGTGGGCATCGCGTTTAAAATTTCCCCCGCCATGGCGCTACTATCAGCAATGCGGTCTTGCGATTCGCGGGATAGTTTTTTGACCTTGCGGCCAATTAAAATAATGGGTAATACCAATATCAACATTAAACCGAAGTTAAGAGAGAACAAAACAATGTTAGTTACCGCTAACATAATCATGCCGCCAATAAACTGGAACAAGCTGCGTAAGCCCATGGAAACGGAACTGCCAACGACGGTCTGAATCAAGGTGGTATCGCCCGTTAAGCGCGATAACACTTCGCCGGTTTGTGTGGTTTCAAAAAACTGTGGGCTCTGCGTCATGACGCGTGCATAAACCGCACTGCGCACATCTGCTGTCACGCGTTCTCCCACCCAGGATACTGTGTAATAACGCCAGGCAATCATCAGCGCCCAAAAAGTGGCCAGTGCTAACATCACCAAAAAATGGCCATTTAAACTCAGGTTACCAATTAAACCCGAATGGGTGGTCGCAGGTTTTGTGACAAAGCCAAAATCAATGAGGTCACGAAACGCCAACGGCACCAATAACAGGGTCGCTGAACCTAACGTAAGCAACACAAAGGCTAATAGTACTTTTGCCCGATAAGGGTGCAAAAATGACCATAGATTTGCCAATGATGAAAGTTTTTTTATAGGGGCGTTTAATGGCGCTGGAGAAAATGAGGCAGTTGTTTGCATGATTTCAATTTATAAAATTAACAGGTGATAGTAGCATTAAAGGCCACTACGAGGTGTTGGCTTAACAGCTTGGATTCAATAGCTTAGTGTGATTTATATGTAGCGTGCTTTATACTAAGCAATATTACAATAAGTAAAATTGTTAACAAAGTCAGTCATGAACAAAACCATCAAATCATTCATCTGGATTGCCATTGCCATTTTGGGCGCATTTGCTTTAAGCGCCATCGCCCTGAATCGGGGTGAGCGTATTAATGCGCTGTGGTTAATTACAGCGGCTGCCTGTATCTATGCCATTGCGTACCGCTTCTATGCAGCGTGGATTGCCGCCAAAGTGTTGGTGATAGACGAGACCCGTGCCACGCCAGCTGAAAGATTAGATAACGGCCGTGATTTTTTACCCACTAATAAGTGGGTGGTGTTTGGCCATCATTTTGCAGCCATTGCTGGGCCGGGCCCGCTAATTGGACCAACGCTGGCGGCGCAATTTGGCTATCTTCCCGGTACTTTGTGGATATTAATTGGTGCGGTGCTGGGCGGTGCGGTACAAGACATGGTGACGCTGTTTTTCTCCACGCGTAGAAACGGCAGAAGCTTAGGGCAGATGGCGCGCGACGAAATAGGGGTGGTTGGCGGTACAGCGGCACTGATTGGCACCTTTTTAATCATGATTATCCTCATCGCTGTGTTGGGTCTGGTGGTGGTCAATGCCATGAAACATAGTCCGTGGGCAACTTCAACGGTGGCGGCGACCATACCTATCGCGATGATTATTGGCATTTATATGCGGCAGATCCGCCCTGGACGGGTTCTAGAGGCGAGCGCAATTGGAGTTGTATTACTGCTGCTATCGGTATTTGCAGGCGGGTGGATAGACCATAACGAAACCTTACGCATATATTTTGACCACGATGGCTTACCGTTGGCCTACGCCATAATTGTCTACGGCTTTGCCGCAGCAGTATTGCCGGTGTGGCTATTATTAGCACCGCGCGATTATTTATCCACCTATATGAAACTGGGCACCATTGTTTTGCTGGCAGTGGCGATCATTATTTTACGGCCGGAAATTCATATGCCAGCGATCACGCAATTTACCGATGGCACTGGCCCTATTTTCGGTGGAAAGCTGTTCCCTTTTGTGTTTATTACCATTGCCTGTGGCGCCATTTCAGGCTTTCACGCATTAATTGCTTCAGGTACAACACCCAAATTATTAGCCAACGAGCGCGATATCCGCATGATAGGCTACGGGGCGATGTTGCTGGAAAGCTTTGTGGCGATTATGGCCATGATTGCTGCTACCGTGTTGGAGCCAGGCGTGTTCTTTGCCATTAACAGCCCGGCAGGCGTGGTGGGTAAAGACGCTATTGATGCTGTGGCTAAAATTAATAGTTGGGGCTATGCGGTGACGGTTGAGCAAATGAACCAACTTGCCAAAGATATGGGGGAGAGCACTTTATTCGCCCGCACCGGCGGTGCACCTAGCTTGGCCGTGGGCATGGCCAGTATTTTTGGCAGCGCCTTTGGCAAGCACATGCTGGCACTGTGGTATCACTTTGCGATTATGTTCGAAGCAATTTTTATTCTTACCACACTAGATGCCGGCACGCGCGTGGGGCGTTTTATGTTGCAGGATATGTTGGGTAATTTCAATAAAAAACTCGGTGAAACTTCTTATATGCCGTCGGTAATATTCACCAGTGCCATCGTAGTAGGGGGTTGGGGCTACTTCTTGTATATCGGTGTGATTGACCCAAATGGCGGCGTTAACATTTTGTGGCCATTATTTGGCATTGCCAATCAAATGCTGGCGGCGATTGCTTTATGTGTGGCGACTGGAATTTTGGTTAAAAGTGGTAAGTTAAAATACGCTTGGGTGACTGGGTTGCCGTTGGCTTGGTTGGTGACAATCACTACGACTGCGGCGTATCAAAAGATTTTCAGTGAGGATATCCGCGTGGGTTTTTTTGCTGCTGCGAATGATTTAAGTACAAAATTAGCTGCGGGCGTATTGCCAGCAGATAAAGCTGTCGTTGCACCGCAGTTGATCTTTAACCAGCAACTGGATGCTTATTTGACTATGTTCTTTGTGGCGATGTTGTGGATTGTGATTATTGATATGCTACTGGTGTGCAGTCGCCACTTATCCGGCAAGTTTGTGTTAATAAGCTCTGAAGTGCCGCATACAGCGACACGATTAGATGACAATTGGGTGAGAGATTAATGCTAAAAACGCTTAACCATTTTTGGCACATTATTCGTCGATTGTCTGGCGATGACGCTTATGAACAATATCTTAAGCATCATAATGAGTTTCATCTCAGTTCAATTGATACGCCGCCTGCATTGTCACGTAAAGATTTTTTTAAGCTGTATCAAGACAGCCAGTGGCAAAGTATCAAACGCTGTTGCTAAAAAAACCTGATCGCGATAAAAGTTTTAGGAGTTTTGATAAATTTTATCAATGTCCATTTCATCAGCTTCAGGTAATTGCTCAACCTGATATTCAGTCGCTGCTATGTCTGTTTTAAATGAGTTTATTTTCACTGGCTGATAATCAGCGATGGTGTAATTATATTGTGGTTCTTTTTTAAACAGTCTTTCAAGCAGGCTTTTCATTTTCATATCTCAAACAGATGGTACAGGTAGCTATGCAATCTGCATGCCATCTTGATATAAAAATTAATTCATTGATTTTATTGGTTAATAAATTTAAGTTGGGAATAGTAATGATGATTTATTAAGCGAGATGTTGGATTTTCAACTGCTGAAACTACGCATATTGAATAAGCTGCTTGAATTATTTGCCAAAATAATGATTTCTTGATTTAAAAAACATCCAAATTCCAATCACAATCATCGGCAAACTTAACCACTGACCCATACTGAAGCCTAATGATAACAAACCTAAATAGGCATCAGGTTCGCGCGCATATTCGGCGATAAACCTGAAGCTGCCATAGCCAATTAAAAACAAGGCTGAGATGGCGCCTACAGGACGTTGTTTGCGTGAAAACCACCATAGGATAGTAAACAACAGCAAGCCCTCTAGCGCGAATTGATACAATTGTGATGGGTGGCGTGCAAGGTTATCTACTTGTGGAAATATCATGCCCCAAGCACTATTTGTTGGTCGGCCCCACAACTCGCCATTAATGAAATTAGCCAAACGGCCAGCGCCTAGGCCGAGAGGGACTAGCGGTGCCACAAAATCCATTATTTTCAACCAAGGTTGAGGATACTTTCGTTTAAATAACAACATCGCAACCAATACGCCTAGAAATCCGCCGTGAAAGCTCATACCACCTTGCCACACTTTGAAGATATCTAAAGGATGTTGTAAAAAACTCTCTAGCTGGTAGAACAAGACAAAGCCAATCCTGCCGCCTAAAATCACGCCTAAAGCCCCGTAAAATAAAGCATCATCCAGCATCTGATTGCTCCAGCCGAACCACGGTTTATGCTTGATTTGATGCCTTCCTAAAAATAAAAAAGCCATAAATCCAAGCAAATACATTAAACCATACCAATGAATGCCGAAGCTGTCGGTGATATGCAAGGCTATCGGGTCAAATTGTGGGTGTATAAAAGTTTGATTAAGCATAAATTAGGTGGAACAATGCGGTAAAATAGAAACATTATACGTTTTAATAGTCTTAGTTAATAATCGCTAAGATTTGATCATTAAGATTTAATTTTTAAGGTTTAAAAGCTCATTATGCCGGTTTATCGTTCTCGCACCACCACCCACGGCCGCAATATGGCGGGTGCACGCGCATTGTGGCGTGCTACAGGCATGAAAGATGGCGATTTTGAAAAGCCAATCATTGCTATTTCAAATTCGTTCACACAGTTTGTGCCAGGCCACGTGCATTTAAAAGATTTAGGCCAATTGGTTGCGCGTGAGATTGAGCGTGCCGGTGGTGTGGCTAAAGAATTTAATACGATTGCAGTGGATGATGGCATCGCCATGGGCCACGGCGGAATGCTGTATAGCCTGCCAAGCCGCGACCTGATTGCAGACAGCGTCGAATATATGGTCAATGCCCACTGTGCTGATGCATTAGTCTGCATTTCAAACTGCGACAAAATTACCCCAGGCATGCTGATGGCCGCACTACGCTTAAATATCCCAGTGGTATTTGTATCGGGTGGCCCAATGGAAGCCGGTAAAGTCAATTGGCAAGGAGAGGCGTTAAAATTAGACTTGGTGGATGCCATGGTCGCTGCTGCTGATAGTAAGGTTTCAGATGAAAAATCTGATGCGATTGAGCGCTCGGCTTGCCCTACCTGCGGTTCTTGTTCCGGCATGTTTACCGCAAACTCAATGAATTGCTTGACTGAAGCTTTGGGCTTAAGTTTGCCTGGTAACGGTTCTACGCTTGCTACGCATGGCGCCCGCAAGCAGCTGTTTTTGCAGGCTGGCCGCTTGATTGTAGACCTTGCTAAACGCCATTATGAGCAAGATGATTACAGCGTATTGCCGCGAAATATCGCGACCATGCAGGCGTTTGAAAATGCGTTTGCATTGGATGTCGCTATGGGTGGTTCAACCAATACGGTTTTGCATTTGCTGGCAGCCGCGCATGAAGCAGGCTTAGATTTTACCATGCAGGATATTGATCGGATTTCCCGCAAAGTGCCTTGTGTGAGCAAGGTTGCGCCTGCTACCCAAAAATATCATATGGAAGATGTACATCGTGCCGGTGGCGTCATGGGCATTTTGTCTGAACTAAGCCGTGGTGGTTTGATTCATCGCGATATTCCCACTGTGCATAGCGCGAGTATGGGAGAAGCTTTAGATAAATGGGATATTACGACTACCACCGATGAAGAGGTGAAGAAGTTTTATCGTGCAGCCCCAGGTGGCATCCCCACTACCATTGCATTTAGTCAAAGCATGTTATGGCCAGAATTGGACACAGATCGTGCCAATGGCTGTATTCGCGATATTGAGCACGCTTATTCAAAGGACGGCGGTTTAGCGGTGTTGTACGGCAATATTGCTTTAGATGGCTGTATTGTAAAAACTGCGGGTGTTGACGATAGCATCCTTAAATTCACGGGTCGTGCCCGTTTATTTGAAAGCCAGGACGCAGCAGTAGAAGGCATCATGGCAGATCAAATTGTGCCAGGTGATGTCGTGGTGATTCGTTATGAAGGTCCACGCGGCGGCCCTGGCATGCAAGAAATGCTCTACCCAACCTCTTATTTAAAATCAAAAGATTTAGGCAAGGTATGTGCCTTATTGACTGACGGACGTTTCTCAGGCGGCACCTCTGGTTTAAGTATTGGTCATGCATCGCCAGAAGCTGCAGAGGGTGGTGCGATTGGCTTGGTAGAAGAGGGCGATACCATTGAAATTGATATTCCAAACCGCACCATCCACTTGGTGGTTAGTGATGGAGAAATGGCACATCGCCGTGCGGCGATGGAAGACAAAGGTAAAGACGCCTGGAAGCCAGTCAACCGTCAGCGGCATGTATCGCCGGCATTACGAGCATACGCGGCAATGAGCACTAGTGCGGCGCGTGGCGCAGTGCGCGATGTCTCTCAAATCGAAAAATAAATTTTTAATATGAATTAAACATCAATTTAAACTATAGTTAATTGAAGTGAATAAAGATAATGAATACAGAAACGACAGAAATTGATGTAATGGAAACTAACACAGCAGAGTCCGGTGAGCTTAAAACAGAAAAACGTTTAAGGCTGCATGCGCATGTGCTACAAACAGTAGATGAAAGCGGCATGCAATATCTTGAAGTGGATAATCCTCTTTGCACTGCGAAGATTGCCTTGCAAGGTGCACACGTCATGCATTGGCAACCTAAGTTTTTAAAGGATCCTGTACTGTGGTTATCAAGCAATGCCAGATATGTAAAAGGCCGTTCAATTCGTGGCGGCGTCCCTATTTGCTGGCCATGGTTTGGCGCCCACCCCACCGATAGCACATTTTGTCCGCATGGTTTTGCTAGGGTAATTCCTTGGCGTATTATCGATGTCGACTCTACGCCTACAGGCGCTACCCGCATCATGCTGGAGATGGTAGAAACAGAAGAAGCAAAACGCCAGTTATCTTATCCCTATGCACTGACTGTTACGATTACTGTTGGGCGGCGTTTACGCGTCGACATGTCTACTACAAATAAAGCTGACCATCCATTTGTGATTGGCGAAGCGTTTCATACCTATTTGAATATCAGCGATATAGCTAACGTAAAAATTACCGGTATGCAAGATTGTGTGTACGCAGACAAAATACTTAAGTACCAACGCCATGTAGAGCACAACGCCCTCAAGTTCAAAGGGGAATTCGATCGTATTTACATCGATCATAGCTCGGATTGTACTTTACACGACCCGGGCTTTAATCGACTCATTCACATATCAAAATCAGGTAGCGATACTACCGTCGTATGGACACCCGGTGAAGAAAAAGCTGCACAAATGGCTGATATGGGTGCGCCCGATGAGTGGCGAAAAACAATCTGTGTGGAAACCACTAACGCTTTAGATAATATGGTGGTAATTAACCCAGGTCGTACGCATGTGATCAGCGCGGAGTATGTAATCGAGACGCTGTAATGCCAAATGCATTAGCGCACGAAACTAGTCCTTATCTGCTGCAGCATGCCGAAAACCCAGTCGAATGGTACCCATGGGGTGAGCAAGCGCTTACTTTAGCACGCGAACAGGATAAGCCTATCCTGCTTTCAATCGGCTATTCTGCCTGCCATTGGTGCCATGTCATGGCACACGAATCGTTTGAAGATGCTGAAGTTGCGGCAATTATGAACGCACACTTTATTAATATTAAAGTCGATCGAGAAGAGCGCCCAGATATTGATCAAATCTATCAAACCGCACACAGCATGCTCAGTCAAAATAGCGGTGGCTGGCCGCTAACAGTATTCTTAACGCCGGATCAACAACCCTATTTTACTGGCACTTACTTCCCTAAAACCTCACGTTATCAGTTACCCGGGTTTGCCGATTTAATTCCACGTGTAGCGCAGTTTTATCACGAAAAAAAGTCAGAACTTGCCACACAAAATAGCCAACTAGCTGATGCGCTGAAACGTACTATCCCAACGCCAAGTAGTAGCTTAAGCGCAAATGCAGCTACTTTAAAATTAGCGTTTGATTCCTTAGAAAGTAGCTTTGATTTTGAGCATGGCGGATTTGGCAGTGCGCCAAAATTCCCGAACCCTGCCGATATCACATTGCTACTACATCAAGCAAAAGCGGGTAACAAAAGAGCTGAAGCCATGGCATTGCAAATGTTAACTGCGATGGCTGATGGCGGAATATACGATCAATTGGGCGGTGGTTTTTGTCGGTATTCGGTGGATGCGCGCTGGAATATTCCGCATTTTGAAAAAATGCTTTACGACAACGGTCAATTATTGTTCTTGTATTGCGATGGTTGGCAACTTAGTAAAGACGCTAGATATAAACAAGTGTTAGAAGAAACGATGACGTGGCTGCAACGTGAAATGCACGACTCAAAGGGTGCATTTTATTCGTCTTTGGATGCTGATTCGTTGGTTTTAGATTCAACCGGTGAGCATGGGCATTCAGCAGAAGGCGCATTTTATGTATGGCAGCCGGAGGAGGTAAAAAAAATACTCACCCCCGATGAGTTTGTGG
Organism: Methylotenera sp.; assembly: GCA_036675645.1. GTDB lineage: Bacteria > Pseudomonadota > Gammaproteobacteria > Burkholderiales > Methylophilaceae > Methylotenera_A. The sequence goes on from JAKFEP010000129.1 coordinate 8,740, forward strand.
TGGTAAGCCAATGCTACGGCTTCGATCGTGCTGCTAATTTTGAAGATCCACATTCAAATACTCAGGCATGGCACCCTTATCTGGTGCGGCTGGCAGAGCATGATGAAGTTGCTATGCTAAAGAGCGCGCAAACCAAGTTATTTAAAGCACGTGCCAAACGGCCACATCCAGGACGCGATGATAAAATTTTAACCAGCTGGAACGCGCTTGCCATTAAAGGTTTAGCACGGGCAGGGCGTGTGTTTAACCGGCCAGATTGGGTGGTGCTTGCGCAAAGTTCAGTGGATTTCATCCGCGAAAATATGTGGAAGAATGGACAGTTATTAGCCACTTGTAAAAATGATGGTAGTGGAAATTATCATGCACACTTGAACGCCTATTTAGATGACTATGCGTTTTTGCTGGACGCCTTAATAGAGTTAATGCAAGCTGGTTATCGTGCTGAAGACCTCGCATTTTCTGAAGATTTAGCTGAAGCGTTGTTGGCTGATTTTGAGGCAGAAGACGGCGGATTTTATTTTACCAGCCATACACATGAGGTATTGATTCATCGACCCAAGCAAGCTTACGACAACGCCACGCCTAACGGCAACGGCATTGCGACGGTGGCCTTACAACGTTTGGGGCATATTTTGGGCGAGCCACGCTATTTGCAAGCAGCCGAACGCGCTTTAAAAGCTTTTGATAAAAATCTTGTCAACAATCCTGCTGCTTGTGCCAGCCTTACCCATGCCTTACAAGAGTTTTTAACACCGCCAAGTATCGTCATTATTCGAGGCGATGCCAAACAAATGGAGACTTGGCGCGATGCCATCCGGCAACATTATTATCCGCATCACCTGTTCTTTTATCTAGATGAAACTTGGGATAAAAATATGCAGGACTTACCGCCTACCTTGCAAAGAAAGTTCACAGGTGGTGTCAACGCTTGGGTGTGTCAGGGCGTTGTTTGTTCACCGAGTTTAAGTGATTTGCAGACGCTGCTAAAAAACTTAGCTATTTAATTTAGCGTTGTAAATTTACAAATATTCACGCCAAAGGCGATAACCCGGCTAAAGGGCTATTGTGAATTTTAAATAGTCAGGTATGATGCAGGTTGCAAAAATTGCAGGTTTTATTATAAGAATTCAAGGAGATAGCATGAAAGTTTTATTAGCAACAATCGCAGCCGCAGCCGTGTTATTCGCTGGTCAGGCCAGTGCTTCACAAGCATTAGCACAGAAAAGTGGCTGCTTAGCGTGTCACGCAATTGATAAAAAAGTATTAGGCCCATCTATGAAAGATGTTGCTGCTAAATACAAAGGTGACGCAACCGCAGAAGCAAAACTAATCGGTAAAGTTAAAAAAGGTGGTAGCGGTGTTTGGGGTCCTATGCCAATGCCAGCGAATAGTCCACAAGTAAAAGATGAAGATATCAAATCAATCGTACAATGGATTCTAGCTTTGTAATGATAGTTATGTAATATTGGTAATAACCAAATAAAAAGCCAGCTGTATGCTGGCTTTTTATTTGCCTGAATTTATATAGCAATGATTATTGAATCACGCCGAATAAATACAAAAATACGCCCAGAATAGCAATTGGTGCAATCAAGTTATTAGTTACACGCCACAATCTAAAGAAATGATGCTTTAAATTCAGCTCATCTTGCACATGGCTTTTATTCATCGCATACCCTGCAAAAATAGCCATTAATAAGCCACCAAGCGGTAATAGTATGGTGGAGGTAAGCTTGTCCAGTGTGTCAAAAATGTTCAGATTAAATACAATCTTAATCTCTTTCCACTCGTTAAAAGATAACACGACCGTCAGCCCAAGCAACCATACAGCTATACCTAAGCCTAAGCAGCTGGTAGCGCGCTTAATATGAGTGTTTTCCACTATCCAGGCAACCGCAGGCTCTACCAACGAAATTGCCGATGTCCAGGCTGCAAAGGCCACCAACATAAAAAACAGCATGCCAAAAAAGTTGCCAACAGGCATTTGGCCAAATGCAATTGGCAACGTCTGGAAAATTAAGCCTGGTCCTGCATTGGGTGCTAAATGATTGGCGAATACTAATGAATAAATGGCCAAGCCTACCAGTAAGCCCAGCATGGTATCTACTAGTGCAATGTAAATAGTAGTGCGGGCAATAGACACGTTACGCTGTAAATAAGAGCCATACACCATGACCGCACCCATGCCCAAACTAAGTGAGAAAAAAGCATGTCCTAGCGCTGATAATACAGCGACCGGCGTGATTTTAGAAAAATCGGGCGTAAACATAAAGGTGTAGGCGGCCTGCATGTCACCCACCGACATACTGTAGCCAAGTAGCACCAACAAAATTGCAAACAATGCTGGGATTAAAATATTATTGGCTTTTTCTAACCCTGAGTTTACGCCACGCGCTACTACACCCATGGTCATGCACATAAACAATGTGTGCCAGCCAACTAATGTCCATGGCGAGGCCAATAAGACATCAAAATTTGCACTAGATTGTGAGGCGGAGATTTGACTAAAACTACCGCTTGCTGCCTCAAAGATATAAGCCAATACCCAGCCACCAATTACGCTATAAAAGCCCAATATCAGCAACCCAGTGAGCATGCCCATGCCACCTAAGTATTTCCATAAGTAGCTGGCTTGTGCTTCTTGAGCCAGCTGTTGCATGCCATTGAATGGGTTTTTTTGTGCGCGTCTACCCAGCAAAATCTCGGTCATCATGAGTGGGATGCCTACAAAGAAAATGCAGGCTATAAACACAAGTACAAACGCGCTCCCGCCATTGACACCTATCATATATGGCAGCTTCCATATGTTGCCTAGGCCAATGGCAGATCCCGCAGTAGCCAAAATGAAAGTCCAACGGTTTTTCCAGTGGCTGCGATGCATGCTAAGCGCTTACTTTTTCAAGGCTAAAAAATAACGTTCAGTTTCAAGCTTAATAATGGGTGATAACCATAGCAAACCAATTAAATTGGGGATTGCCATCATGCCATTCATTAAGTCAGAAAAGTTCCACACAAACTCTAGGCTAACGACTGCGCCAACCATAACAGCAACTGTGAAAAATACGCGGTAAATTCTAATGGCACGCGGCCCAAATAAATACTCAATGGCTTTTTCACCATAGTAATTCCAGCCAATCAGGGTGGAGTAAGCGAAAAGTGCAGTGGCAATTGCCACAATCACGCTACCAGAATTACCCAGTGTTTCTGCCATGCTGGCGCTGGTGAGGCTGGCAGCGCTTACACCTTGCGTCCAGCTGCTAGCGGTTAAAATCACCAACGCTGTCATTGTGCACACCACCAGTGTATCAATAAACGTTTGCGTCATGCTGACTAGCGCTTGTTTCACCGGGTCATTAGTGCGTGCCGCTGCAGCTGCAATGGGCGCGGAGCCTAAACCAGATTCATTTGAAAACACACCGCGCGCAATACCAAAACGCATGGCCGCCGCTACGGTTGCGCCTAAAAATCCACCACTAGCTGCAGATGGGCTGAATGCGGCACCAAAAATCAAACCAAATGCATGTGGGATTTCATTAAAATTAAGTGCTAATACCCACAAGCTACAGCCTACATAAATGCTTATCATAATCGGCACTAAAAACGAGGTAAATTTACCGATAGTTTTAATGCCGCCCAAAATCACCAAACCTGTGAGCAGGGTTAATACGATACCCGTCGCTTGTGTGGGAATTTGAAATGTAACTTCGAAAATTTTAGCCGCTGCATTGGCTTGTGTCATATTGCCAATACCAAAAGCTGCACAGGCCGTAAAGATGGCGAAAAGTGTGCCTAGCCAAGGCAAACCAACCCCTTTGGCTAGATAGTACATTGGCCCACCGCGCATGCCATGTTCACCTTTCTCGCGGTATTTGATTGCCAATACGGCTTCGCTGTATTTGGTGGCCATGCCCACTAGGCCAGTCATCCACATCCAAAACACTGCACCTGGTCCACCTAATGTGATGGCTGTTGCTACGCCAACAATGTTACCGATGCCAACTGTAGCTGCAAGTGCCGTCATCAGCGCAGCAAAGTGACTAATATCGCCTTCACTGCCGTGATCTTTAGCCCAAATTAGTTTGAAAGCATGTGGTAAAACACGAAACTGTAGGCCTTTAAGGATGAAGGTGAGGTATAACCCGGTGCCAACCAGTAAAGTGAGCATAGGGGGGCCCCATACAATACCAGATAGCGTGGCGATGATTTCTTCTAATGCTTGCATTGCGTCCCCCTTTAGTTCAAAGAATTATAGCCACTTAATGCAGATTAAAACTTAAAAGCCATGAATACTTATAACATCTTAAGTAAAATTAAACCCATTCCTTATCGATTAAGAAATCGGTATAGAGCTTTGCTTCTGCGCTACCGTTCTCTGGCTTCCAGTCGTAGCGCCATTTCACAATCGGTGGCATCGACATTAAGATGGATTCAGTACGGCCGTTGGATTGCAGACCAAACAAAGTGCCACGATCGTACACCAAGTTAAATTCGACATACCTTCCGCGGCGATAAGCCTGAAAGTCACGTTCTTTTTCACCATATGGGGTATCTTTGCGGCGCTGAAGAATTGGCAGGTAGGCTTGTAAGAAGCTATCGCCGACTGCGCGCTGCAGCGCAAAACTTTTCTCAAAACCAAGTTCGTTAAAGTCATCAAAGAAAATACCACCTATACCACGCGGTTCTTTGCGATGCTTTAAGTAAAAATATTCGTCGCAGTGTTTTTTAAACGCAGGGTAATAACTAGGATTAAAGGCATCAAGCGCAGTTTTATTGGTGCGGTGAAAGTGTGCGCAGTCTTCTTCAAAACCATAGTAGGGCGTCAAATCCATGCCACCGCCAAACCACCAAATCGGCTGTTCGTTTTCTTTTTGAGCGACGAAAAAGCGTATGTTCATGTGTACTGTAGGCACATAAGGGTTGCGTGGGTGCAATACTAGCGATACGCCCATTGCCTCCCAACTTCTCCCCGCAGCCTCAGGATGGGCAATAGTGGCGGCAGGTGGCAATTTGTTGCCCAGCACGTGCGAAAAACCAACCCCAGCCCGTTCGAACACATTGCCACCCTCTAGCAAACAACTATTGCCACCGCCGCCTTCGGGTCTATTCCAGCTGTCATGCAGAAAAGTTTTACCATCGACAACTTCTAAAGCTTCAATGATTTTGGTTTGTAAGCTGTGTAGGTAAGTTAAAACGGCTTGCGTCTTCAAAGCTGAATTAACCATATTGTTAGCCTTTAATAGCTCGAAAGCCAATATCAGTCCGGTATTGAGCACCATTAAATTGAATCTCGTCGACAATTTTATACGCTTGTTGCTGCGCAAATTTCACCGTTTCACCCAATGCAGTTACACATAATACACGCCCGCCACTGGTGAATATTTTGTCATCTTTTAATTGCGTGCCTGCATGGAACACTTGCGCGTCTACCAAATCTTTTGGCAGCCCGGTAATTTCATCCCCTAATTTCGGATTATCAGGATAGTTGGCGCTGGCCATCACTACCCCCAGTGCGGTGCGCCTATCCCACTCGGCTTCGACTTTGTCTAACGTGCCATTTACAGCATGTTCGGCCAATGCCACAAAGTCAGACTTCAGTCGCAGCATAATGGGTTGTGTTTCAGGATCACCCATGCGGCAGTTAAACTCCAGCGTTTTAATGCTACCGTCTGGTGCAATCATTAAGCCTGCATAGAGAAAGCCAGTGTAAGGAATGCCATCTTTAGCCATACCTTCTACCGTAGGGCGAATCACTTCGCGCAAGGCACGCGCGTGGATATCTGGCGTCACACATGGTGCTGGCGAATACGCCCCCATGCCACCCGTGTTAGGTCCTTGGTCAGCATTTAACAAACGTTTGTGATCTTGGCTGGTGGCGAGAGGCAGTATATTTTTTCCATCCACCATCACAATAAAGCTGGCTTCTTCACCAGTTAAAAACTCTTCAATCACTACTCTAGAGCCAGCGCTACCGAGTTTATTATCCGCCAGCATGGCATCTATCGCGGCATGTGCTTCGGCTTCATTCATCGCGACTACCACACCTTTGCCAGCTGCTAAGCCATCGGCTTTAATCACAATCGGTGCGCCTTGTGCATTCACATAGTCATGCGCCAGTTTGGCATCAGTAAAAGTTTGATATTTAGCGGTGGGAATGTTGTGGCGTAACATAAACGCCTTGGCGAAATCTTTACTAGATTCCAGTTGCGCGGCTGCTTTGGTAGGGCCAAAAATCTTTAACCCTGCTGCACGAAAAGCATCGACAACTCCCTGGGAAAGTGGTGCTTCTGGCCCAACGATGGTCAGGCCAATTTGCTCTTGTTGTGCAAACGCCAGTAGATCAGGCACGTTGGAAATTGGCACGTTCACCATGTCTGGATTGATGGCGGTGCCTGCATTGCCAGGCGCTAAATAGACGCGGCTAATTTCTTTATTTTGGGTAATTTTCCAAGCAATCGCATGCTCGCGACCACCACTGCCAATCACTAAAATTTTCATCCTTAATATCCCTTAGTGATTGCAATTAATGCCGGAAATGGCGAATGCCTGTGGTGACCATGACCAAACCATGCTCATCTGCCGCAGCAATCACTTCATCATCGCGCATGCTGCCGCCAGGTTGAATCACGCAAGCTGCACCAGCGTCTGCCAATACATCTATACCATCCCGAAATGGGAAGAAAGCATCAGATGCGACCACTGCGTTTTTCAGGCTTAAACCCGCGTTTTGCGCTTTAATCGCGGCAATTTTAGTGCTATCGACGCGGCTCATTTGCCCAGCACCTACGCCCAACGTCATGCCATCACCACAAAACACAATGGCATTACTTTTGACATATTTCGCCACATTCCACGCAAACAGCATGTCGGCCATTTGCTGCGGTGAGGGTTGATTTTTGCTAACTATATTTAAATCTGAAGGGCTAATTTCGTGGTTATCTGCGGTTTGAATCAGTAAACCAGAACCGATTCTTTTGGTGTCATGTGAGTTGCGGCCTTGTTGCCATGCAGTATCTCCACCTTGTGGCAATGCAATTTTAAGCACACGCACATTGGCTTTTGCGGTAAAAATCGCCAGTGCATCAGCGGTGTATTCAGGGGCAATCAATACTTCTACAAACTGTTTGCTGACAGCCTCTGCCGTTGCTTTATCCACGACTGTGTTAAAAGCGATAATGCCACCAAAAGCAGAGGTAGGGTC
>JAKFEP010000177.1:0-15854 GCA_036675645.1 Methylotenera sp.
TAACGTATCGATTACGGTAGAACTGATTGCACCGATTGCGATGGAAGAAGGCTTACGCTTCGCGATTCGTGAAGGTGGTCGTACCGTGGGTGCAGGTGTCGTAGCAAAAATTATTGCTTAATTGCAGTAGTTTAAAAATTAAAAACTAGGCTAACAACCCAGCCTAGTTTTTGTAGTTTTAGCGTTACAGGCCAATAGCTCAATTGGTAGAGTATCGGTCTCCAAAACCGAGGGTTGGGGGTTCGAGACCCTCTTGGCCTGCCAATTATTAAATAGCCTATAGATGTATAGGTTTAGTGATTATTAAGTTAGTTAAATTTAAGACCATATATGATAGATAAAGTTAAGCTAGTATTATCCGCGCTGCTATTGGCAGCTGGCATTGCTGGCTTTTATATGCTTGCAGATAAAGCTTTGGTGCTACGTATTCTTGCCATCTTGGCAGGTTTAGGCGCATCTATAGCTGTGTTATGGACAACCGCAATTGGCCAAACAGCATTTAGTTTCTTTGGAGAATCTATTGCCGAAGCAAAACGTGTGGTATGGCCAACCAGAAAAGAAACCATTCAGACTTCAATTGCGGTTTTTGTATTGGTAGTATTGGTTGCGATATTTTTAGCAGTGGTAGATATTGGTTTTGCCTACATGGTGCAGTGGTTAATGGGACGGAGTGCTTAATGAGTATGCGTTGGTATGCAGTCCAGGCTTTTTCAGGTATGGAAAAATCCGTAAAAGCGGGCATTGAAGAGCGCATCGCGCGTTCAGGCTTGCAAGATCAATTCGGTGACATTTTGGTGCCGGTTGAAGAGGTGATTGAAATGAAAGCAGGCGTCAAGAAGATTTCTGAGCGCCGCTTGTATCCTGGTTACGTGCTGGTACAAATGAGTATGTCCGACGAAAGTTGGCATTTAATCAAAAGTACGCCGCGCGTGACGGCGTTTATTGGTGGTAGCGCACAAAGACCTACGCCGATTAAAGATAAGGAAGTCGAAATTATCTTGCAGCGCATGGATGATAGCAAATCAAATCCAACCCAAAAATTGACCTTTGAAAAAGGTGAGTCTGTACGTGTGGTGGATGGTCCGTTTAAAGACTTCTCTGGTTCGGTGGAAGAAATCAACTACGAGAAGAGTAAGTTACGTGTTTCAGTGGTGATTTTTGGCCGTGCAACACCGGTGGAATTAGACTTTAGTCAAATTGAAAAAGAAGTTTAAGTTTTAAAAAGTAGGTTGTAGTAAAAGCAGGTTTTATTCTGTATTTCGTTAAACAGGGGAGCTTTTGCAAGACAAAAGCGTTATTACCCACATAGGAGAGCAACATGGCAAAAAAAGTCCTTGGCTACATTAAACTGCAGATTCCTGCAGGTAAAGCCAACCCTAGTCCACCAGTCGGCCCAGCATTGGGTCAGCGTGGCCTGAATATTATGGAATTCTGTAAAGCGTTTAACGCTGCAACGCAAGGTGTAGAGCCTGGCTTGCCAATTCCTGTGGTGATCACCGCGTTTGTGGATAAGAGCTTCACGTTTGTGATGAAAACGCCGCCAGCGACGATTCTGATCAAAAAAGCAGCGAAGATCGAAAAAGGTTCACCCCGCCCACATACCGATAAAGTAGGCAAAATTACCCGCAAACAAGCGGAAGAAATTGCAACAACCAAAATGCCAGACTTAACAGCGGCAGATATGGATGCAGCAGTGCGTACCATTGCTGGTAGCGCGCGCAGCATGGGTATTGAAGTGGAGGGTGCATAACATGGCTAAAAGAATAAATGCGCTACGCGCAAAAATCAATCGCGACAAACTTTACCCAATGCCTGAAGCATTAGGTTTGGTAAAAGAAGGCGCGACTGCAAAATTTAATGAATCAATTGACGCTGTGATTAATTTGGGTATTGATGCACGTAAATCAGACCAATTAGTTCGTGGTGCTTTGGTGTTGCCAAACGGTACAGGTAAAGTGACGCGCGTGGCTGTGTTTGCGCAAGGTGCGCAAGCCGAGGCGGCAAAAGCGGCCGGTGCTGATATCGTTGGCTTTGAAGATTTGGCTGAAAAAGTTAAAGCCGGCTTTCTGGATTTTGATGTGGCGATTGCGACACCAGATGCCATGCGTATTGTCGGTACTTTAGGTCAAGTATTGGGCCCACGCGGTTTAATGCCAAACCCAAAAGTGGGCACAGTGACGCCAGATGCAGCGACTGCAGTTAAGAACGCAAAAGCAGGTCAAGTGCAATACCGTACAGATAAAGGTGGCATTGTGCATTGCACGATTGGCCGTGCTTCATTTACGGTTGAGCAGCTGCAAGGCAACTTAGCAGCTTTAGTGGATGCGCTGAGCAAAGCAAAGCCAGCTTCAGCAAAAGGCGTGTTTTTGAAAAAAATATCAATCTCTAGCACTATGGGTGCTGGCGTGCGTATTGATCAAGCGAGCATTGCATAAATTAATGAGCGCCTTAAATGGCGCTTGTAGAAAGAACTTTGGGCTTGCTGTTTTGCAAAGTTGAGAAATCAGTTAGCAAGGCAGCAAGAGCATCAAAGACCGTTGGAAACCTAGATTTTATATAGGTTTTAATTGAGGCGGAGAGTGGATGGGTGAAAGAAGATGTATTCGTCTTCAATCCTCTGTTTGCATTCTTCTAAATCCAACGCAGATGGCGAAACCAGACACAGGATATGTTGAGAATGACCTGAATAAGGACGCCGTAAAATGGTTTTTATAGGATGTATTGCTATAAAAGCAGATTCTGTTTTAGCGATAAAACAGAGATTTTAACGGAAAGGAGAAAAGACCTTGAGTCTGAATCTTACAGAGAAAAAAGCAGTAGTTGCTGAAGTAAGTGCGCAAGTAGCACAAGCGCAAGCAATTGTTCTTGCGGAGTATCGTGGCATGGGTGTAGCTGATATGACCTTGTTGCGCGCTGAAGCTAGAAAATCAGGCGTTTACTTACGTGTGTTAAAAAACACATTGGTGCGCCGTGCAGTAGAAGGCACAGAATTTTCAGCATTAGCTAACGATATGGTAGGGCCGCTGGTATTCGGTATTTCTACCGATGCAGTTTCTGCCGCAAAAGTAATGAACAATTTTGCTAAAGCAAATGACAAGTTTGTGATTAAAGCAGGCGCAATGCCAAACCAAGTAATGAACGCTGCTGGTGTTCAAGCCTTGGCATCAACATTAAGCCGTGAAGAATTGCTTGCTAAATTTGCACGCACCCTCAACGAAGTGCCAACCAAGTTCGCTCGCGCACTTGCCGCAGTTCGTGATGCAAAAGCAGCTTAACTTTACATTGCACATACTAAACAACTACATAATTTAATTTTAAGGAATATTCAAATGGCAATTACAAATGCAGATATTTTAGAAGCAGTAGGCAAGATGTCAGTGCTGGACTTAACAGCATTCATTAAAGAAATCGAAGAGAAATTCGGCGTTTCAGCAGCTGCAGTTGCAGTAGCAGCTGGCGGCGCAGCGGGTGGTGCAGCTCCTGCAGCAGCAGCTGAGCAAACAGAGTTCAACGTGATCTTGTTAACAGCTGGTGAGCAAAAAGTAAGTGTAATTAAAGCGGTGCGTGAATTAACAGCGCTAGGCTTGAAAGAAGCAAAAGACTTAGTTGACGGCGCACCAAAAGCAATTAAAGAAGGCGTAAACAAAGCTGACGCTGATGCAGCATTGAAAAAATTGATTGAAGCTGGCGCAACTGGCGAAATCAAGTAACACCTAGATTTGAACGTACTTGGGCTGACGGGAGACCGTCGGCCTTCGGCGTTTTTAAGCAGCGCTACTTGTAACAAAATGTAACTGTTGTATTGAACGTAATTAAACCTTGAAGATGATAAATCTTTGATGTTAGAAATCAAAACATTGCAGTGGATGAAAAGTGTTTTGTCTTCTACCCTCAAAATATCAGGAGACGCTATGAGCTATTCCTTTACCGAAAAAAAACGCATTCGTAAAAGCTTTGCCAAACGTGAGAGCGTGCAAGAAGTCCCTTACTTGCTCGCCATGCAGTTGGAATCTTACAAAGCATTTTTACAGGCAGAAATCCCCGCAGACAAACGCACTGACAGTGGCTTGGAGTCAACGTTTAGTTCTGTATTCCCTATTGTGAGTCATTCTGGCAACGCACGTTTAGATTACGTGAGCTATCAATTAGGTAGCGAGCCGTTTGATGTGAAAGAGTGCCAACAACGTGGCCTGACTTTTGCTGCGCCATTGCGCGTTAAAGTGCGCCTCACTATCATGGATAAAGAGGCTTCTAAGCCCACTGTGAAAGAAGTGAAAGAGCAAGAAGTGTACATGGGCGAATTGCCTTTGATGACTGAAAATGGCTCATTTGTGATTAACGGTACCGAGCGTGTGATTGTTTCGCAATTGCATCGTAGCCCAGGTGTGTTCTTTGAGCATGACCGTGGTAAAACCCACTCATCAGGTAAATTGCTGTTTTCTGCACGTATTATTCCTTACCGTGGCTCATGGTTAGATTTTGAATTTGACCCTAAAGATTACTTGTATTTCCGCGTCGACCGTCGTCGTAAAATGCCAGTGACCATTTTGCTTAAAGCATTGGGTTATACACCAGAACAAATTTTAGAAACGTTCAACGATACCGATACTTTCCATATTGGCCCCAAAGGCGTGGAATTTACTTTAGTTGCAGATCGTTTGCGTGGCGAAGTAGCGAAATTTGATATTACTGATAAAGCTGGTGAAGTCTTGGTTGCTAAAGACAAACGCATCACCGTGAAGCATATCCGTGATATTGAAAAAGCCAGTGTAACAAAAATCACCGTGCCGACCGATTTTATTATGGGTCGTGCGATTGCTAATAACATTATCGATACTGAGACAGGTGAAATCATTGCCAATGCCAATGATGAAGTGACCGAAACGTTACTGGAAAAATTGATTGAAGCGAAAGTTTCAACAATCAATACGCTCTATACCAACGATTTAGATCATGGCGATTTTATTTCGCAAACACTGCGTATAGATGAAATCCCAGACCAATACAGTGCACGCGTAGCGATTTATCGCATGATGCGCCCAGGCGAGCCACCAACTGAAGAAGCGGTCGAAGCTTTGTTTAACGGCTTGTTCTTCAATGAAGATCGTTACGATTTATCAGTGGTTGGCCGGATGAAATTTAACCGCCGTGCTTACCCAGTTAAGCAGGAAGAGCGTAGCGCGAATTGGATTCGCAAGTTTTACGAACGTGTCGGCGCGCAAAGCGACCAAGGTGCAAATGTGTTGTCTAATGACGACATTTTGTCTGTGATTGGCGTGTTGCTTGAGTTACGTAATGGCCGTGGTGAGATTGATGATATCGATCACTTGGGTAATCGCCGTATTCGCTCAGTAGGCGAATTAGCTGAGAACCAGTTCCGTGCCGGTTTGGTGCGGGTTGAGCGCGCGGTAAAAGAGCGTTTAAGCCAGGCAGAATCAGACAATTTAATGCCGCATGATTTAATCAATGCGAAACCAGTTTCTAGTGCCATTCGTGAATTTTTTGGCTCAAGCCAACTCTCACAGTTTATGGATCAAACGAATCCTCTTTCAGAGATTACGCACAAACGTCGTATTTCTGCATTAGGCCCAGGTGGTTTGACGCGTGAACGTGCTGGCTTTGAGGTGCGCGATGTGCACTCAACGCACTATGGTCGTGTGTGTCCAATCGAAACGCCGGAAGGTCCAAACATTGGTTTGATTAACTCGCTAGCTTTATATGCGCGTACCAACCAATATGGTTTCTTGGAAACACCGTATCGCCGTGTAGAAGGTAACAAAGTATCTGACACTATTGACTATTTGTCAGCAATTGAGGAAAGCCAATTCATGATTGCGCAAGCAAACACTGAATTGAATGCAAAAAATGTCTTTACTGATGATTTAATCTCTTCACGCCATTTAAACGAATTTACCATGACGCAACCAGAGCGCGTGCAATATATGGATGTGGCACCGAGTCAAATCGTGTCCGTTGCGGCCTCGTTGATTCCGTTCTTGGAACATGATGATGCGAACCGTGCATTGATGGGTGCCAACATGCAACGTCAAGCTGTACCTTGTTTACGTGCTGAAAAAGCGGTAGTAGGAACGGGTATTGAACGTACAGTGGCAATTGACTCCGGTACGACTGTGCAGGCGCGCCGTGGTGGTATCGTCGATTACGTCGATTCTGCTCGTATAGTCGTTCGCGTGCATGATGCTGAGGCCAAAGCAGGTGAAGTAGGTGTGGATATCTACAACCTGACTAAATATACACGCTCGAATCAAAACACCAACATTAACCAACGTCCATTGGTGAAAGTTGGTGATAACTTGGCTCGCGGTGACATCATTGCTGATGGCGCATCAACAGACATGGGTGAGTTAGCGCTTGGCCAAAACATGTTGGTGGGCTTTATGCCTTGGAACGGTTATAACTACGAAGACTCGATCCTGATTTCCGAGCGTGTCGTGGCAGATGATCGCTACACGTCGATTCATATCGAAGAGTTATCAGTCGTGGCTCGTGATACTAAGCTGGGTGCTGAAGAGATTACGCAAGATATCTCGAATCTCAGCGAACGCATGTTAGGCCGCTTGGATGAGTCTGGCATTATTTACATTGGTGCAGAAGTTGAAGCAGGTGATGTGTTGGTCGGTAAAGTGACACCCAAAGGTGAAACACAACTGACACCTGAAGAAAAATTGTTACGTGCGATTTTCGGTGAAAAAGCCTCTGACGTTAAAGATACTTCACTGCGTGTGCCATCAGGTATGAGCGGCACAGTAATTGATGTGCAAGTGTTTACACGTGAAGGTATCGATCGCGATTCACGTGCACAACAAATTATTGATGACCAACTGGCTCACTATAAAACTGACTTAGCTGACCAAATGCGGATTGTAGAAGACGATGCGTTTGGTCGTATTCGTCGCTTGCTGGAAGGTAAAGCAGCCACTGGTGGTCCAAATAAATTGAAAAAAGGCGAAGCATTAAGCGCTGAGTATTTGGATTCTGTCGGTCGTTATGATTGGTTTGATATTCGCCTATCTGACGAAGAAGCAGCACGTCAGCTAGAGCAATTAAAAGACAGTCTTGCCCAAGCCCGTGTCGATTTTGACAGCAAATTTGACGAGAAAAAACGTAAGTTGACACAAGGTGACGAATTGCCACCAGGTGTACAAAAAATGGTTAAAGTGTACTTGGCGGTAAAACGTCGCATTCAGCCAGGTGACAAAATGGCGGGTCGTCACGGTAACAAAGGTGTGATTTCAAAAATCGTACCAGTAGAAGATATGCCACACATGGCAGACGGTACACCAATGGATATTGTGTTAAATCCACTAGGCGTACCATCACGGATGAATATTGGCCAGATTTTAGAAGTGCATTTGGGCTGGGCAGCTAAAGGCTTAGGTTTGCGTATTCAAGAAATGCTTGAGTCGGAAGTAAAAGTGGCTGAAATTCGCAAGTTTTTCGAACAAATTTACAACGACAGCACCGGCAAAAAAGAAGACATTAAATCTTACAGCGACGCCGAAATACTGGAGCTGGCACGTAATCTACAGGATGGTGTGCCGTTTGCAACGCCCGTGTTTGACGGAGCCGCAGAGTCTGACATTAAAGCCATGCTAGATTTGGCTTTCCCTGATGATGATGCGCGTACCAAACAATTGCAATTCTCTGCTGGTAAAACGCAGGTGAAATTGTTTGATGGCCGCACCGGCGATGCGTTTGAGCGTCCTGTGACAGTGGGTTACATGCACGTATTGAAACTGCATCATTTGGTCGATGACAAAATGCATGCGCGTTCAACTGGTCCATATAGCTTGGTCACACAACAGCCATTGGGCGGTAAAGCACAATTTGGTGGTCAACGTTTTGGTGAGATGGAGGTTTGGGCGCTGGAAGCTTATGGCGCATCCTACACCTTGCAAGAGATGCTCACGGTGAAATCGGATGACGTGAATGGCCGTACCAAAGTGTATGAAAATATTGTCAAGGGTGAGCACAAAATTGATGCGGGTATGCCGGAATCATTTAACGTGCTGGTGAAAGAAATCCGTTCACTCGCTATCGACATTGACCTTGACCGCAATTAATTAGGAGAGAATTCACATGAAAGCTCTATTAGACTTATTTAAACAGGTAACGCAAGAAGAAGAGTTTGATGCGATTAAAATCGCGTTGGCTTCACCTGAAAAAATCCGTTCATGGTCATATGGTGAAGTCAAAAAGCCAGAAACCATTAACTACCGCACCTTTAAACCAGAGCGCGATGGATTGTTTTGCTCAAAAATCTTTGGCCCAATTAAAGATTACGAATGCTTATGCGGCAAATATAAACGCTTAAAACATCGTGGCGTGATCTGCGAAAAATGTGGCGTTGAAGTGACTTTGTCAAAAGTGCGTCGTGAGCGTATGGGTCATATCGACTTAGCATCACCGGTAGCCCACATCTGGTTCTTGAAATCACTACCAAGCCGTTTAGGTATGGTATTGGACATCGCTTTGCGTGATATTGAACGTGTATTGTACTTTGAAGCATTTATCGTCGTTGATCCTGGCATGACGCCACTGACACGCGGTCAGTTGCTGACAGAAGACGACTACTTGGCAAAAGTAGAAGAATACGGTGACGAATTCAATGCAGTAATGGGTGCAGAAGCCGTGCGTGAATTATTGCGCAACATGAACATCGCTAACGAGATTGAGGTGTTACGTCGCGATTTGGGCGAAACTGGCTCAGAGGCAAAAATCAAGAAAATCGCTAAGCGTCTAAAAGTATTAGAAGCATTCCAGAAATCTGGTATCAAGCCTGAATGGATGATTCTTGAAATCTTGCCGGTGTTGCCGCCAGAACTGCGTCCATTGGTACCATTGGATGGCGGCCGTTTTGCAACATCTGACTTGAACGATTTATACCGTCGCGTCATTAACCGTAACAACCGCCTGAAAAGATTATTGGAGCTAAAAGCGCCGGAAATCATCGTGCGCAACGAAAAACGTATGTTGCAAGAAGCGGTGGATTCATTATTAGACAATGGTCGTCGCGGTAAAGTGATGACAGGCGCTAACAAACGTCCATTGAAATCTCTCGCAGACATGATTAAAGGCAAAGGCGGTCGTTTCCGTCAAAACTTGCTTGGTAAGCGTGTGGATTATTCTGGTCGTTCAGTCATCGTGGTTGGTCCAACCTTGAAGCTGCATCAATGCGGTCTGCCTAAAAAAATGGCGTTGGAATTGTTCAAGCCTTTCATCTTCCATAAATTGGAAGTATTGGGCTTAGCAACCACGATTAAAGCGGCGAAGAAAAAAGTTGAAGAAGAAGGTCCGGAAGTATGGGATATCCTTGAGGATGTAATCCGCGAACATCCAGTACTATTGAACCGTGCACCAACCTTGCACCGTTTAGGTATTCAAGCGTTTGAGCCTATCTTGATTGAAGGTAAAGCCATTCAATTGCACCCGTTAGTTTGTGCGGCATTCAACGCCGACTTTGACGGTGACCAAATGGCTGTTCACGTGCCATTGAGCTTAGAAGCGCAAATGGAAGCACGTACTTTGATGTTGGCATCAAATAACGTGTTATCACCAGCAAATGGTGAGCCAATCATCGTGCCTTCACAAGATATTGTGTTGGGTCTTTACTACATGACGCGCGACAAGGTTGCGGCACGTGGTGAAGGTATGCGCTTTGCTGATGTGAAAGAAGTGCAACGGGTGTTTGATCAAAACTTGATTGATCTGCACGCGAAAATCACAGTACGTATCAAAGAACACGACTTGGATTTGGACGGTGTTAAAACCGAAAAAACCACACGTTATGAAACGACTGTGGGCCGTGCCTTATTGTCAGAAATTCTGCCAGCTGGCTTGTCATTTGGCTTAATTGACAAAGCTTTGAAAAAGAAAGAAATTTCAAAATTAATCAATGCTTCATTCCGTAAAGTGGGTATTCGCGAAACGGTTATCTTTGCTGATAAATTAATGTATACGGGCTATACCTATGCGACTAAAGCAGGTATCTCTATTTCCATTAACGATATGTTGGTACCGCCAGAAAAAGGCGCTTTAATTGGCGCTGCTGAGGCGGAAGTCAAAGAAATTGAAGATCAATATGTGTCGGGCTTAGTCACACAAGGTGAGCGCTACAATAAAGTGGTCGACATTTGGGGTCGCGCTGGTGACAAAGTGGCCGATGCCATGATGAAACAATTGCGTGAAGAAAATGTATTAGACGCAGATGGCAAGCAAGCGAAAGATAAAGACGGCAAAGCGCTTAAACAAGAATCTTTCAATGCAATCTATATGATGGCAGACTCGGGTGCGCGTGGTTCTGCAGCCCAAGTTCGTCAGCTAGCTGGTATGCGTGGACTGATGGCGAAACCAGATGGTTCGATTATTGAAACGCCGATTACTGCTAACTTCCGTGATGGTTTGAACGTGTTGCAATACTTTATTTCTACGCACGGTGCACGTAAAGGCTTGGCAGATACTGCGTTAAAAACTGCTAACTCTGGTTACTTAACACGTCGCTTGGTGGATGTGACGCAAGATCTAGTGGTGACCGAACTTGATTGCGGCACTGCGGATGGCTTGGTAACTAAAGCGTTGGTAAAAGGTGGTGAAGTGGTTGAACCATTGCATGACCGTATCTTGGGACGTACCGCAGCGTTAGATGTGATTCATCCTGAAACGCAAGAAGTGATCTATGCCGCCGGTACTTTGCTGGGTGAAGATGAAGTTGAAAAAATTGATGCACTTGGTATCGACGAAGTAAAAGTGCGTACCGCACTGACATGTGATACGCGCTATGGTATTTGCGCCACCTGTTATGGCCGCGATTTGGGCCGTGGTAAGCTGATTAGTATGGGCGAAGCAGTAGGTGTTATCGCTGCGCAATCCATCGGAGAGCCTGGTACACAGTTAACCATGCGTACCTTCCACATTGGTGGTGCAGTGTCTCGTGCAGCTTCTGTTAGCCAAGTTGAGAGTAAATCGAACGGCGTACTGAGCTTTACTTCAACTATGCGTTACGTGACTAACTCACGTAAAGAGCAAATTGTGATTTCGCGTAATGGTGAGGTGATTATTGCCGATGATAGTGGTCGCGAACGTGAGCGTCACAAAGTGCCTTACGGTGCGACATTGACAGTAATGGACGGTAAAGTGGTTAAAGCAGGTCAAGCGCTAGCGACTTGGGATCCACACACTCGCCCAATTATTACTGAGTATGCCGGTAATGTGAAGTTTGAAAACGTTGAAGAAGGTATTACGGTTGCCAAGCAAATTGATGATGTGACAGGATTGTCTTCATTGGTTGTTATCGATCCGAAACAGCGTGCTGGTCAAACCAAAGGCTTGCGTCCGCAGATTAAACTATTAGATGCAAGTGGTAATGAAGTAAAAATCGCCGCTAGTGATCAATCAGTGAACATTACCTTCCAATTGGGTTGCATCATCACAGTGAAGGATGGCCAAGAAGTAGGCGTGGGTGAAGTGATTGCACGTATTCCGCAAGAGTCATCTAAAACGCGTGATATTACCGGTGGTTTGCCACGCGTGGCTGAGTTGTTTGAAGCACGCTCACCCAAAGACGCAGGTATGTTGGCCGAAACGACAGGGACTGTGTCATTCGGTAAAGACACTAAAGGTAAGCAACGTTTGGTGATTACCGATTTGGATGGGGTTGCTAGTGAATTCTTGATTCCTAAGGATAAGCACGTAACAGCACATGACGGCCAAGTGGTCACCAAAGGTGAAACAATTGTTGATGGCCCGGCTGATCCGCAAGATATTTTACGTTTACAAGGTCGTGAAGCATTGGCTCGCTATGTCATTGATGAAGTGCAGGATGTGTATCGCTTGCAAGGTGTTAAGATCAACGATAAACATATTGAAGTGATTGTGCGTCAAATGTTGCGTCGTGTACGTGTAACGGATGCAGGTGACACCGGCTTTATTATGGGCGAGCAAGTGGAACGTGCTGATTTGTTAGCCGAAAACGAACGCGTAGTTGCACAAGACAAACGTCCGGCCGAGTTCGAGTATGTTCTACTGGGTATTACTAAAGCTTCATTGTCGACAGATTCGTTTATTTCAGCGGCTTCGTTCCAAGAAACAACGCGTGTATTGACTGAAGCGGCTATTTTAGGCAAACGTGATGAATTGCGTGGCTTGAAAGAAAACGTGATTGTGGGTCGCCTCATCCCTGCAGGTACTGGCTTGGCTTACCATGAGTCACGTAAGCGTGCAGCGATTGCAGCCTTAACACCAACAACGCCATCAGCACAAGCGGCGGCGGCTGAAGCGCTGTTTGGTAATAATGCAGAAACAGAAACGCTAGCAGAAGTTACTGAAATTCCAGCGACTGAAGTGAATGTTGTAGAAACGCCTGCCGAGTAACTTTTTAATTAGGCAGATGTGTCAAGATAATTTTTATCTTGACACATCTGCCTATGCTAAATAGAATGCTTGGTTTTTCAGAATAGCCTTATTGTCATTAATAAAGCGATTAATTGTAGAATTTATATAGAGGTTTTGAGGCAATGCCAACCATTAACCAGTTAGTTCGTAAACCACGCGCAAAAGTGGTCACAAAAAGTAAAGTGCCGGCACTAGAAGCTTGCCCGCAAAAGCGTGGCGTATGTACGCGTGTGTATACCACAACACCTAAAAAGCCAAACTCTGCGTTACGTAAAGTGGCAAAGGTGCGCTTAACCAATGGCTACGAAGTGATTAGCTACATTGGCGGTGAAGGCCATAACTTGCAAGAACACAGCGTGGTATTGCTGCGTGGCGGTCGTGTAAAAGACTTGCCAGGTGTGCGTTACCATATGGTGCGCGGTAGTTTAGATACGGCCGGCGTGAAGGATCGTAAACAATCACGTTCTAAATACGGTGCAAAACGCCCTAAAGAGGCTAAAAAGTAATTTAACATTATCGAAAGCGGCTATCCAAAGGCCTTGCTAATGCAGTTGCTAGCAAAACATAACTGAAAACAGAGTATAGAAAAGAGTAAAGTATGCCAAGACGTAGAGAAGTTCCCAAGCGCCACATTCTGCCAGACCCAAAATTTGGAAGTACAGAAGTGTCTAAATTCGTCAACGTATTAATGACAGGTGGTAAGAAATCTGTTGCTGAGCGTATTTTGTATGGTGCATTTGACCAAGTTACAACTAAAACCAGCAAAGATGCGTTAGAAGTGTTTACATTGGCATTAACGAATCTGCGTCCATTGGTTGAAGTTAAGAGCCGTCGTGTTGGTGGTGCAAACTATCAAGTGCCAGTTGAAGTGCGTCCAAGCCGTCGTAGTGCCTTGGCAATGCGTTGGTTGCGTGATGCAGCGCGTAAGCGTGGTGAGAAATCCATGGGCTTGCGTTTGGCGGCAGAATTGGTGGAAGCTTCTGAAGGTCGTGGCTCAGCCATGAAAAAACGTGAAGAGGTTCACCGTATGGCGGAAGCGAATAAAGCATTCTCACATTTTAGGTTCTAATAGTAACAAGTTAGTTGTTTGTAACATTGCCTAAACAAAGTTTGGGTATTGTTGATGTGATGAGAATTAAACCGCTCTTTAAGAATTTAAGATTGAATTGACAAGCAAAGGTAAAGTATCGTGGCTCGTATAACCCCTATTGAACGCTACCGTAACATCGGTATTTCTGCGCACATTGACGCTGGTAAAACTACAACGACAGAACGTATTTTGTTCTACACTGGCGTGAACCATAAAATCGGTGAAGTGCATAACGGCGCTGCCACCATGGACTGGATGGAGCAAGAGCAAGAGCGCGGTATCACTATTACATCTGCAGCTACTACCTGTTTTTGGAAAGGTATGGCAGGTCAGTTCGATCAGCACCGTATTAATATTATTGATACCCCAGGCCACGTTGACTTTACCATTGAAGTAGAGCGTTCAATGCGTGTGCTAGATGGTGCCTGCATGGTGTACTGTGCAGTGGGTGGTGTACAGCCACAATCTGAAACTGTATGGCGTCAAGCCAACAAATATAAAGTGCCACGTTTAGCGTTCGTTAATAAGATGGACCGCGCGGGCGCTAACTTTTTCAAAGTGTACGATCAAATGCGTGCACGTCTGAAAGCCAACCCAATTCCTTTGCAAGTGCCAATTGGCGCGGAAGAGAAATTCGAAGGCGTTATCGATTTAATCAAAATGAAAGCCATTTATTGGGATGACGCATCTCAAGGCATGAAATTTGACTACCGTGATATTCCAGCTGATTTAAAAGCAGAGTGCGATAAATGGCGTGAAAACATGGTGGAAGCAGCCGCTGAAGCGACTGAAGAACTGATGAACAAATACCTTGAAGAAGGTGATTTGTCAGAAGCGGATATTATGAAAGGTTTGCGTATTCGTACGATTGCCTTTGAAATCGTACCTATGGTGTGTGGCTCAGCTTTTAAAAATAAAGGTGTGCAAGCCATGTTGGATAAAGTGATTGAGCTCATGCCAGCACCAACCGACATTCCGCCAACACGTGCTGAAGATGAAGATGGCAAAGAAATTTTCTTAAAAGCGTCTGATGATGAAAAGTTCTCAGCATTAGCATTCAAAATCATGACCGATCCGTTCGTGGGTCAGTTGATTTTCTTCCGCGTGTATTCTGGTGTGATTAAAGCGGGCGATACAGTTTACAACCCGATTAAAGGCAAAAAAGAACGTATTGGCCGCATTGTACAAATGCACGCCAACGCGCGTGAGCCTCTAGAAGAGGTGCGGGCGGGCGATATTGCAGCTGCAATTGGCCTAAAAGAAGCGACTACAGGCGATACATTATGTAGCTTGAATGAAGAGATTATTTTAGAGCGCATGATATTTCCAGAGCCAGTGATTCACGTGGCGGTTGAGCCAAAAACCAAGGTCGACCAAGAAAAAATGGGCGTAGCATTAAATCGCTTGGCGCAAGAAGATCCTTCTTTCCGTGTGAAAACCGATGAGGAAACCAACCAAACCATTATTTCTGGTATGGGTGAATTGCACCTTGAGATTTTGGTTGATCGGATGAAGCGCGAGTTTGGTGTTGAAGCCAATGTAGGTGCGCCACAAGTGGCTTACCGTGAAGCGATTAAAAAGAAAGTCGAAGTTGAAGGTAAATTCGTTAAACAATCTGGCGGTAAAGGTCAGTATGGTCACGTATGGCTAATTATGGAGCCAAACGAAGCGGGTAAAGGCTTTGAGTTTGTAGATGCAATTAAAGGTGGTACTGTGCCGCGCGAATTTATTCCAGCAGTTGAAAAAGGCTTGCGCGAAACCATTCCTGCTGGTGTATTGGCTGGCTTCCCAGTGGTTGATGTGAAAGTAACGTTGTTTGATGGTTCTTACCATGACGTTGACTCGAATGAAAATGCCTTCAAAATGGCGGCTTCGATGGGCTTTAAAGATGGTATGCGTAAAGCGGACCCAATTTTACTCGAGCCGATGATGGCAGTTGAAATTGAAACGCCAGAAGATTACATGGGCGACATTATGGGTGACTTGTCATCACGTCGCGGCATGATTCAAGGCATGGAAGACAACGCAACCGGTAAAGTGATTCGTGCAGAAGTACCATTGGCTGAGATGTTTGGTTACTCAACAACGGTGCGTTCATTATCGCAAGGCCGTGCAAGCTACAGCATGGAATTCAAGCACTACACAGAAGCACCTAGAAACGTGGCGGAAGCCATTATGAACAAGAAGTAATACTTCGTTTATTCTTAAATTATTGAATATTTAAAGGAACTAAAAAATGGCAAAAGGCAAATTTGAACGGACCAAACCGCACGTCAACGTTGGCACGATTGGCCACGTCGACCATGGCAAGACCACATTAACGGCAGCGATTACTACTATCCTGTCTAAAAAA
>JAKFEP010000090.1:0-2314 GCA_036675645.1 Methylotenera sp.
ACTGGTGGTCAGTATTATTGGGAAGACTACCAAGTCGGCGAGCGCATCAACCATGCCGCTGGCATGACCATTAATCCTGCAGAGCATTCGATGGCCACGCGTCTATATCAAAACAATGCACGTTTGCATTTTGATGATCATATGATGCGCACTTCGAGCTTTGGTCAGCGATTGGTTTATGGCGGCGTGGTTATTTCCATATGCCGCGCACTGAGTTATGAAGGCCTAGAAAATGCGCTTTCTATTCTAGCCATTAACGCTGGCACGCATGCTAACCCCAGCTTTGCTGGCGATACGATATATACACGCACCGAGGTGTTAGACACTTGGGAGTTACCTGAGCGCGCTGATATTGGTGCTTTGCGTCTACGCATGGTGGGCATAAAAAATATGCCAGCAAGTGATATTGATAATATTAAAACTGAAAGCGGTTACCGCCCCAATGTGGTGCTCGATTTAGACTATACCGTGCTGATGCCACGTAGAGGAAAATAATGATGGTACATCCAAATGACGCTTTATTCGGCGGTGAAAAACCGTTTCCACTTATTCCTGCCTGCGAACATTTTGCCGGTAGCGAAAAGCTCATCTTAAAAGCTTTAAGTCTGCAAGACGCCAATAACCCGAATGCGCCTGGTGCGGTGTTTGATATTACCTGCGACTGTGAAGATGGCGCTGCTAGCGGGCAAGAGGTTGAGCATGCTGAGATGATTGTGCGAGTGCTCAACAGCGAAGCCAATACCCATAAAATGGCAGGCGCGCGCATTCACGATTACACACACCCTGCTTGGAAACAAGATATTGATATTTTGGTCAGCGGTGCAGGTAAATTGCTGAGTTATATCACCATTCCCAAATGTACCAGCTTGGCTCAAGCCAGTGAGATGATTGCCTACATTCAAAAAACTGCTACCTTTAATGGCATTCAACGCATTATCCCAGTACATATTTTGATTGAAACGCACGGCGCGTTGAACCAAGCACACGAAATTGCCAATTTGCCTTGGGTGCAAGTGCTAGATTTCGGCTTAATGGATTTTGTCAGCGCACATCACGGTGCCATTCCCGCCAGCGCGATGCGTAGCCCTGGCCAATTTGAGCACAAACTATTAGCACGCGCCAAAACTGAAGTGGTGGCCGCTGCTCTGGCAAATGGTGTTGTGCCTGCGCACAATGTTACGCTCGACCTTAAAAATGTAGAAACGACGCAAAGTGATGCCAGCCGCGCACGCAACGAGTTTGGCTTTATGCGCATGTGGAGCATTTATCCCACACAAATCCAGGCCATCGTCGATGCCATGAAACCGAATTACGATGAAGTAGCCGATGCAGCTAACATTCTAATTGCTGCGCAGGATATGGCTTGGGGGCCGATTCAGTATGAAGGCGAACTGCACGACAGGGCGACGTATCGCTATTTTTGGGAAGTTTTACAAAAAGCCAAATTGACAGGCGTTGCCATTTCTGAAGAAGCACAAAAAAGGTTTTTCTCATGAGCACATTAAGCGCTACTGAATTAAACTCAGCTGGTGCACGTTTCCGCGCAGCTATCGCTGCTGAAAAGCCACTGCAAATTATCGGCGCTATTAACGCCTACCATGCCATGCTGGCCACGCAAGCTGGCTATAAAGCCTTGTATTTGTCAGGTGGCGGTGTAGCCGCCGGCTCACTCGGCCTGCCGGATTTAGGCATCTCGACACTGGAAGATGTGTTAATTGATGTGCGACGCATTACCGATGCAGTAGAGACGCCTTTACTAGTGGACATTGATACGGGGTTTGGTGGTGCCTTTAACATTGCGCGCACCGTGAAATCAGTCATTAAAGCAGGCGCAGCAGCGGTGCATATTGAAGACCAAGTGAGTGCTAAGCGCTGCGGCCATCGCCCAAACAAAGCTGTCGTTCCACAAGCTGAAATGGTCGACCGTGTAAAAGCTGCGGTGGATGCAAAGACTGATGCCAACTTTGTCATCATGGCGCGTACTGATGCGCTGGCGGTTGAAGGTTTGCAATCAGCGATTGACCGTGCTTGTGCTTGCGTTGAAGCAGGTGCAGACATGATATTCCCCGAAGCGATGACTGAACTCAGCATGTACAAACAATTTGTAGACGCTGTCAAAGTACCCGTTCTAGCAAATATTACCGAGTTTGGCAGCACCCCTCTGTTTACCGTGGACGAGCTGGCAAGTGCCGATGTGAGCATGGTGTTATACCCGCTTTCGGCATTCCGCGCCATGAATCAGGCTGCGCTTAAGGTCTATCAAACTGTGCGTAAAGAAGGCACGCAAAAAAATGTGATTAATTTAATGCAAAGC
>JAKFEP010000095.1:0-15383 GCA_036675645.1 Methylotenera sp.
CGCCCTGACCAACGCTGATAAAGCTGTGGCATCATGCCCATCACATGCAGCGTTTCCAAATTGCGGATTTTGTTTTGCAAGAATTGGTTGGTTGTGGCCTGACTCTCCGCCAACCTTTGCAAAGGCTGATGACTGGAACGTTGATTCCAGACCGCAAGCCCAAACTGAATGGCACAGAAGCCAACCGCCAGCCAGCCAAGTATTGGATTTAAAATAAACAGCACCACAATGTACAGCACGCTCCAGGGCACATCGAAAAATGCGAATATGCCACTGCCACTTATGAACTGACGTACCGCAGTTAAATCGGCCAATGCATGGCTTGGCTGCCGCTGATGCACCGATGCTGAATCACTAAAAGCCAAACTAAATATTTTTTTACCAAATGTTTGGTCGAATCTCACGCCGGATTTGATTACAATGGTAGAACGCAGCCAGTCAGCCAGCGCCATCATCAGCAGTAAAAAGCACACCATCAAGGTGACGGCAATTAAGGTCAGCACGTTATGACTGAGCATAACGCGGTCATATAACTGCAGCATATAAATAGTTGGCACCAACATCATCAGGTTAGTCACAAAACTTAACACCGCAACGTATGCCAGCTCTCTTTTAAAAGGCGCTAACAAGACGGCAAATGAAGCCAGGCTACTTTTCTTCATGAAGAGATCCTCATGCTTGTGCCACCTTTATATTTGTTTCTGTCACAGGTGCCGCTTGCATGCTTGCCATGACTTCTGCTGGTCTACCCAATCGCAACACTTGTCCCTGCATCATCACCATCAAATAGTCGGCGATAGCCACAACATTCTGCAAGTGACTGATAATGATAAAACTTGTACCTTGCTGCTTAAGCTTGGCTACCATGTGTTGCAGATTCTTCTCGCCCACCGGGTCAAGATTGGCATTGGGTTCATCCAAAATCACAATCTTTGGTGTGCCATAAACCGCACGCGCCAAACCGATAAGCTGGCGTTGTCCGCCAGATAAAAATGCACCATCTGTGCCAATGGGCGACTCCAACCCTTGCGGCAGCTTGGCAATGAGTTCCTGCAGTCCCAGCAAATCAATCACTGCCGCTAATTTCTCTTCATCCCCTTTTCCAGATATGCCGCCAAAGCGGGTAATGTTCTCTGCTACCGTGCCATCCATCAACTCCACTTCTTGCGACATATAACCTATGTGCTGACCCAGTGTGTTTTTATCCCAGGCATAAGCATCCACTCCCCCAAATCGCACTTTGCCGCTGGTGGGAGAAGTGATTCCTACGAGTATTTTGCTTAAAGTGGTTTTGCCGGATGCTGACGGCCCAGCGATCACCAATACCTCACCTGCATTGAGCTTAAATCCGATATTCTTTAGAAACACTTCATTCGCAGTTTTGCTTGGATTACCTGAAGTAGGTAATGCGTAACTGACATTTTCTACGCTGATTTCGCCAGTGGGTGGCGGCAAGTTCATGCCAACAGTCCGCACATTCATATTTTGCAATAATCGCTCCAACCGAAAGTAGGCTTCTTTTGCCTGCGTAAGCTGTTTCCACTGTGTGACTAATTGCACCAGTGGCGCAAGCACCCGCGCCGCCAAAATAGAGGCGATAATCATCATTGCCCCACCATTCGCTAACTCACCGTTAATTACCAGATAGCAGGCCAAGCCCAGTATTAAGCTGCTTTGCAGAGTTTGTAACAATTTAGAGGTTGCTGCGCTTTTGCTGGCTAGTTCTGAGGCCTGTGCCTGTTTATGTAAAAAAGCCTGTTGCGCCACCAACCATTTTTTCTCAATAGGCGCTAACATACCCATGGCCTGCACCACCTCGGCTTTTTGAGTTAAGCTAGAAAAATAGCGCTGGGCTTCAACCGCATGCTGGTTGGCCTCTTCCATTTGCGGGGCAACGCGGTACTGATTGGTCAGCGTAATTGTTACTTGAGCCACCAGACCCAGTGTTGCCAGTAGACCTAGCGCAGGGTGAATCAAAAAAATGACTAGTAGAAAAATTGCAGCAAACGGCAAATCAATTAAGCCAAGCAGAGCAGATGAATGCAGACTACTTTTAATGATGGCAAAATCTGCAAACACCTGCTGACTGTTAAATTCTGGGGTTTTGAGTTTTGCAGCAAAAGCCGCTTCAAATAGCTTTTCTTGCAAAACATGCTCTACTTCAATGGCGGCGGAGTACAGCATTTTTCTGCGTATCCAGTCTAGGGCCTCCATGATCAAATAAATAAAAACTACTAGTAAAGTCAGCATTAACAATGTGGTCACATTGCGGCTATTAATCACGCGGTCATACACCTCCAGCATGTACCAGGAAGGTGCTAACAACATGAGATTGGTAAAAAATCCGAATAAAAATACATTGCGGTAGGCTGGCCAAAGCGTAAGCAACGCCCTTTTAAGCGTTACCTCTTCAGGCAGTAAATGCTTGCTTAGATATTTCATGATTTGCGGAGTCTATTTGTGATGAATAAGCAAGGACAGCTAAAGGCCGCCCTTGCTTAATTCAGGCTTAAGCTATAATAAAATCAGAAGCATTAAGCGTAGTTACACCAGTTAATATCGCGATATTAACTGCCGCACCTGCACCATTACCATCTGCATCGTAGCTCAACATTTTTGATGTTGTGTTGAACACCAAGTAGTCATTTGCATCTGTTGCTGTTCCTGTGGCGTTCGCTTTAACATTGGCATTGGTAATACCGCCCATCAACGCTGCATACTGGTCATCGTTTAACTCTAATTTGTCAGAGCCACGCGTGAAGTCAGTAATGGTGTCAACACCCGTTAAGTTAAATGCAGTGTTTACATAGGTTTGCACTGTTGTCGCTGAACCAGTCACCACCATTTCGTGCACTTTACCAAACACAAACTTATCCGCACCACCGCCACCAGTTAACGTATCGTTACCACCATTGCCAACAAACACATCAGCTTTACTGGTTCCGATAAATTTCTGTGTATTGGCATTGCCTTCAAAGCGCAAGCCGTTGGCGGTTACACCGGAAGCATCAATCACCACATTATTAATGGTGCCGCTGTTGTTGCCTAAGGTGTTGGAAAGGTCTGATACCGAGCTACTAGCAGCATGATAATAGTGGTCATTCAGCAGTTGCAAAGCTTCATCTTCTACATTTAACAATTCCACTGTACCCCCCACTTGCACCACTTCCATACTTTGGAAGTTAGCGTTATTGAGGGTGATAGTGCCGTTGGCTTGGTTATTGGCACCAATACCTGTGGTAATACGCAAGGTATCTGTACCAGAGCCACCGATAATCACATCATGACTCGCTCCAGTGGCGATCCATTCTTTGTTGCCGTCATCTGCAGCAGAGGTTGTGCCTTGTACACCACTGCCGAAACCGCCAACCTCAAAAATGTCATCCCCATCACCGCCTTCCAGGTGGTCTGCGCCACCATGACCAACCAGAAAATCATTGCCGCCGTTGCCATAGTAAGTGTCATCACCCAGATTCATGGTGCCGTGGTCAACGCCCTCACTGCCTTCAACCGTTTCGCTAGCACCAGCAGATTCATTAGCACCGTCGATACGTGTATAGCTACCTGCCACACCTTCGCTGGCATCGTAAATCATGTCTACATTGTGGAATAGATTGGCAACAGAAAAGTCATCAAACTCCAATACTGCTGCGTCGTAAGTAACTTCACTTGCGCCAACAATACTTTCATCCGGCTCAAACTCTGCTTCTTCAAACTCAAGTTCAACAGTCACAGTTTCAGCAGGGCCACCTGCAACACCATAGATATGAAGACCTGGGCTTAGCTCTCCAAGGCTTAAGGATTCGCCATTTTCTTCAAGTTGCTCAGCTTCTAACGTAATGTTCACACCACTTGCTAACTCAATACGCTCAATGCCTGAAAATGCAATTCCTTCAAACTCACCAGATTCAGTGAAAGTTAAAGTATCCACTGCGTTGTAGCCTTCAATGGTGGTCGCAAAGGTGCTAATAGCAGATGAACCTGGGCGGGTGACAATATTCAAACGTACATCGGTTTCGGTTTCTTCCGCAGTTTCGTCATCCAGCTCAACATATTCCCCAGTTACATTGTCGTAAACAAGGAAACCAGCGTCTTCATTACCTTCTTCGGCTTCGATTTTGCCAGTATATCTGGCTATATTGCCTTCATTATCCAAGGCAGAGGTTCCTGCTTGAATAATGACGCCTACTGAGTTCTCTTCCTCACCAACCACAAAGGTGTCATTACCCGTATCACCCAATAATATATCCTCTGATGTTACCAAGAATAGGTTACCATCAATGGTTTCATTTCCAGCGGTGCTCGCACCCCCAGATATGTAATCAATACCATCACCACCGATCAATATATCATCGCCACCTTCGCCAAAAATAACGTCATTACCACTGCCACCACTCAAAATATCGTTACCATTACCAGCAAAGATGGAATCATCCCCCTCACCGCCGTCGGCAGCGTTATTACCGTTGCCAGCATCTATCAAGTCGTTACCTGCACCACCTAAGATGGCATCATTACCTTCACCACCAATTAAATAGTCATTTCCACCGCCGCCTAAAATAATATCATTACCATTGCCACCATCAATAATATTGCCTAGATTGTTGCCCACAATAAAATCATCACTGGCAGTGCCTGTATACTCTGTTTCTGTTCCATTGAAAATCTTCGTTGCCATGATATAAACTCCTAAAAATTTGAGGTGCAAGGCAGCTTAACTGCCTTGCGTCCATACAGTTAAAGATTAACTACAATCAACTATGGTGTACCAATGGCATAGCCAGTCATATCAATAGTTTTTAGCGTTGCATTTTCCTGCCCAGTTTGACGTAGCCGAATCGCACCAGCTTGCTCTGTTGGATTTGCCCCACAAGACGACTCAATATAAGTAACGGCTGAATATGCCTGTGTAGACCCATCATCATCTGTAAATACAGTATCCGCCGTGAAATCCACATGATTGTCATTAACGACTGCATCTTGAGTTCCCGATGTTGTAGAAGCTGCTGTCGTAGAGCCGATACCTGTCACTTCACCTGAAGTTGCCCCAGTGTTAGTGGTGGCTGTTGGCAAATCCAGATAATTAGTACCATTTAATGACTTATTAACTAATGTATCGTATTTCAGCGCACGGTGTTGCACTGAGGTAAACGTTCTGCCCACACGGTACACAGGTGATCCGGTTATACCTGGAGCAAAAATAGTATAAGCAATGTTGACCGCGCCTAAGCCACTAAAACCACTGCGCACAATGTCATTCACTTCATAGAGTTGTTTATTCGCTGCTGCATCAGAATCCACATCAAACATGCGCACACGCGTAGCAATAATGCACATGCTGGTTGTTGGGTTGCGCCAATACTTATCAAAGACTTCACCAATAGCGGAACCGCCAATTGGGTTAGGAATCGGACGCAGCACACTACCAGAGGCACTAAATCCCGTTTTACCTGCTGGAATCGTTCCTTCTGTGGCTGGCTTAGCTATCCAGCAAGTGTCATTCACACCAGATGCAGGCATGTTTGCAAGCGCAATCGGGTATGATCCAAAATTACCTCTTCTATCATTAGCCGCGCCTCCTACCCCATCCCCTGCTGGGCCTGGAGTCTCATCTCTACCCGTGTTATAGCAGCTGGTGTATGCTGTACTACCACTACTAAAACCAGCAGCAGGAACAGATACCCAAGCAGCTTGCGCTTGTACAGAAATTACTCCAAAAACTCCAAAAAGTGCTAACTGCAATTTAACGTTTTTCATGATATTTCCTTTTTTACGTTACAATTAGCAGGCATTTGTGGCTGCCTGCATCACCAATTCACCTTGATCTTGATTAGCGCCTTGTAAGTACTAAGTGGATTACGGTTGAATTTTTACGGGGCAGTTGCAAATGCCCCACCTTTAAATTCGCTCATGCATTTCCTAGGCCAAAAAATTAATGCTGCCGACTAAGGAGTACCGATTGCGTAACCCGGCATGATAATTTCTTGCATAGGCCTGACTTCTTGGCCAGTTTGGCGCAGGCGAATCGCGCCAGCTTGTTCTGTTGGGTTTGCAGTACATGCCGCCTCAATATAAGTCAAAGGGGAGAACGCGTTTGAACCAGGGGGAAGATCAAGGTTATTGTCACTGAAGAAACTAGCTTCCGCTGTAAAATCTACGTAGTTAGCATTCACTGCCGCATCTTGTGTAGCCAAGGTTGTTGATGCTGCTGTAGTAGAACCAACACCAATTGTTTCACCAGTGATGGCTGCAGCTACACTGTTTTTGGTGGGCAAATCTAAATAATTTATACCATTCTGTTGTTTATCAGCGAGTGTGTCGTATTTCAACGCACGATGTTGAACTGAGGTAAATGTTCGACCTACACGATACACCGGAATTCCATTTGTTCCAGGAACAAAAATAGTGTAAGCCACGTTAACCGTA
The DNA here is from genome assembly GCA_036675645.1 of Methylotenera sp. Lineage (GTDB taxonomy): Bacteria > Pseudomonadota > Gammaproteobacteria > Burkholderiales > Methylophilaceae > Methylotenera_A. The sequence continues at coordinate 6,427 of JAKFEP010000095.1, forward strand.
CCAGAGCCACTAAATCCGCCGCGAACAATATCATTGACTTCGAAATAATTTAATGGCGAACCTGGACTAGCGAGTGTGTAGATTGGAACATTAAACATACGCACACGAGTAGCAATAATGCACATGCTAGTGGTTGGATTACGCCAATATTTATCTAAGACTTCGCCTATAACTGCACCGCCAATTGGGTTAGGAATTGTGCGTATCGTACTACCTGAAGCACTAAATCCTGTTTTACCTGCTGGTATTGTTCCTTCAGTGGCTGGCTTGGCTATCCAACAAGTATTATTTGTGCTGGCTGTTGGGTAGTGTGCTACTGATATCTGGTATGAGCCAAAATTACCCTTAACATTATTCGCAATACCCCCTGACGGTATTACCCTACCATCGTTGTAACAATTGGTATAAGCTGAGCTGGCAAAGCCCGTGGCGGGAAGAGGCTCAAAACCTGCTGCATATGTTTGGGCAGAAACACCCAGTGTTGTTAAAACGGTTAATTTAAGTAATGTCTTTTTCATCTTGTTCTCCTATACATTTAGCGACTGAGTTAATAAATACCTTTATTCCAAACACTTATTACAACTGCCTTTACATAGCTTGTCTTTTCATCTTTTATCCAGCTCCTCTCATTTCATCTGCTTACTTTTTATTCGGGTCAAACTGCCAGTTCAAACTAAACCAGATACCGCGTGGCGCGCTGGGCGCAATAAAGTTGGTACTTAGCCAATCACCAGAGTTATGGTTGTAACCATCAGGCCCAATTGCTCCGTTGATGCTTGGCGAGAACGGGTTGCGCCCTAACCTGCCGGCACTGAAAAACTCTTTATCAAACAAGTTATTCACTTGCATGGTGGCTGACCACTCTGAGTTAAATCGATAACTGGTCTGCAAATTGAAGGTGGCGTAACCCGGTACTTTTCCAGGGTTGGTGGTAGGCGGTGTTTGTACGAGCGTTTGTACCCCAGTAATTGGATCGATCACTAAGACAGACCTGGTAATGACACCTTTTTGATGTTTATTATTTTCATTACCACGCAAAAAGCTCTCAGAATGCACTATTGCACTTAAGCCTATTTGCCATTTGGGCGTGATTTCGTAACTAATATTGGCATTCAAATTATGCAGTGGTACACCCGGCATACGGTCCCCAGGTTTTACGGTGATGAAATTACCACCGGTGGTACTCACAAAGGTTGCGCTACTATTGTCATTGCTAATCATCTCAAAGGTATCTTGGAAGGTCGCCTCGGTAAGGCCGTAATTGATGCCAAAGCCCCATTTATCTTTTTTGCCGGAAATCCCGGCCTCTATGCCACGGCGGCGAGTATTGCCGACGTTGTCAAAAAAGCCCGATGCACCCCCTACATTAATAAAATAAATGTCGTCTTTTAAATCGGTCTGGTAAGCACCTAAGTTCCACTCAATGCTGTCTGTGCCGAGTAAGCCGGCAAAGCTACCACGCATGCCTATATCGTAAGTAGTGGCTTTAATCTGCTCTAGGTAAGGGTCACCCGAAAGGGCACTGGGCAAGGTACAACTGCGATTTTCTTGAATGCTTTTTGGCACCATAACACCGCCCGATAAAACAGGTGTGTCATCAAATGCACAGCCAAGCTCAATCACGCTAGGAGTACGTGCACCTTTAGCCCAATTGACAAAAACATTCAAATTCTCTCTAGCCTGCCAGGTGGCCCCGAGAGAAGGATTAAAAGAGTAGTAGCTAAATTTCTCGGTTTCAGCTGGGTCTAGCACGTTGGTTAAAAGGTATGGCTTGTAGCCATTAGGCACGCCAGCACAGTCAGTGGCGTCTACATCGCCATCGTTATCCACATCGGTACAAATATTGTATTTATTTGGTACTCCAATGAGGCCCCCAATGTCATAATTTAACTGCCCATAACGGACGGCGATTTTATTTTTGGCTTTGGTGACGTTATAACGGGCTGAAGCACTAAAGTTCCACGCTTGAGTGGGCGTCCAGGTCTCACTAAAGTAAATACTTTTGGTGGTGTTGGTGCCTTCAAAATCATTGTTACTCAACCCTTGTAATGCCCCAAGAAATTGTGGGTGTGCCTGCGCCGGATCTAAATACGCTTTGCGGTTAGCATCAAAAAACCCAAGCCGCTGCTCATTTTGATAACTGGCCTCAGCCGCATCAATGGATGCCCCTACCATAAATTTATGCTGCTCAAAGTTCCAGTTAAACTGTACAGATGCACCATCCACTATTTGGTCAATCTGGTTATCTGTAATTAATGCAGTAGGCGTGCCTTCAACAAAGCCTGGCTGGTTGTAACCAACTCCATCAATACCTATTGGACCACCCGTAATAGGATCAGTGAGATCCAAACCTACTGCGTTTTGAGCCGTATCGCAATCTGCAAGGTTGATTGGAGCTAACACCATCATATAATTTTTAATAATGGCATTTGTAATAGGGTCTCTAGTAAAGAAAGTATTCAGATCGTCATATGAAATACCCCCTACATTATTAGGGAAGCTTGCAAAAGTCGGACCAAAAGAAGTATTAAACGTGGGTTCATTAAAAAAATCAGGATCAGCGGGCCCTTCAAAATCAAAGGGTGGGTCATCGCGATTCACAAACTCCGATTCCCTAAAGTTTCTATTTTGTAGATAAGCGTATCTATAGGCGGCTATAACTTCCGCAGGGAGAGTAACGTCAGGGTTATTGATCAGGTTGGTGTAGTTACTGATATCTAAGGTGCCGTTATTAAAGTCTTGAGCAAATTGAGTATTGTTGAAGTTGTTCGTAATTGGGTCATAGTTAACCACTGGTACCACTATATAATCTGGCAGGCCCAACTCATTGGTGCTTGGGAAAAAACAGGTATAAGTTTCTGAGGCATCAATCCGTCGTTTTGCAGTGAGTTCATCATCATAATCCGTCATCACATCTGCCCCCACCTGATGGCGCTTACTGTTGCGGCGATATACTTGGCCTGTCACAGTAAAGTTATCATTCACAAAATAACTGCTGGAAAGTTGGAATTGTTGCAGGCGATTCTTGGTGGTATCTGGGCTTGTAAATACACCGTTGCGGTCTCTGGCATATTCTTCACTGGGTAATAAACCATTACCCACCAAATCGGTGCCTACCCATAAGGTGCTTAAGCTGAGGTCAAATTTATCGCCCCGGTAACTGCCTTTACCAAAGAACTGGTTCACCTTGCTCGGTGAGTTCTCACGCCAACCGTCCTCCAAAAAGAAGTTACCTGCACCAAACAATGCAAAATCGCCGTTGTTCCAGCCGCCTTCTACTTGCAGTTGTTTACGCCCAAATGAACCAGCCAGTACCTCTGCATCGACACCTTCGTGAGTAAACCCATCTTTGGTTTTAAGTGTAAAGGCACCACCTAAGGTGTTTAGCCCGAATATCGGGTTAGAACCGGGGAATACATCTAAGCCAGCAATGGCGTTCATAGGAATCATGTCCCAGTTGACCACGTCACCAAACGGTTCATTGACGCGAATACCATCGAAGAACACAGATAAACCTTGCGGTGTACCGATTTGCGGCCCTGCAGTAAAACCACGATAGGTGACGTCCATTTGAAATGGATTGCCTTGGTAGTCATTCACGTTGACTGATTGCAATTTTTTATTCATTAAGTCAGTGATGCTTAAAGAGTGTGATTCTTTGATCTCTTTGGCGGTGATGCTTTGTACGTTACCGGGGATTTGTTCTTTAGTTAACCCTAAGCCTGGCAAGGGGCCAATTTCATGAAAGCGTTTTGCCCTAACTTTGACTTCTTGCAGTTGTATATTGGCAGCTGGGGTGCCTTTTAAAGAAGGGTCTTTAGATTCGGTGCCTAGTGGTAAATCACTGCCTGTTTTTTTGTTGAGCGTTTTGCTATCTAAGCTTTTATTGGGTGTATTGATTTTATTGTTGGGGTTAGCTGGTTCGCTAGGCCTGGTATCAGTCGCCCCTGCTGTATAGGTAATATCTTTATCTATATATACACGGTTCGCAACAGTTGGCGCCTTAGTGCCAGGCTCATCCCCCAGCAAAATATCGCTAACTTCCATTAGGGTATCGGCGCTTGGTTTAGGAATGGGCGCTGGCCTCGCCGCAGTCGCATCCGCCAAATGTAATGCCCTGGACTGCTCGCGCATCCCAATCGCATCGTCATATTGCGCGTCCGCACGCAGTTGCGCGATTTGTGCATCACTTAGTTTTTGCCTATTATTTTTACTATTACACTCAGCTTTTGCTTGTGCGTTGTTAGCATTTTGCTCACATTGCAGCATTCGTTTAAACTGTGCAGCTTCATTTTCCGGTTGTGCATACGCATGCTGAACCAGCATTTGCTGCAACAATGAAAATACAATTAATGGGATTGGTTTTAGTGCAAAATTAAAACCATTCTTTGATGGTTTGTTATGATCAATCATTACAAGGCGCCCCCCTAAGTTTCGCAAGCTGGGATTGTTGCGAACTAGGGAATATAAGACTTGGCGAATGATTGTGTAAGAGTGGGATTCCTTTGTTTATATAGGAAAAATTCCCGATTTTACTAAATGCGAAGGTTTAGATAATTACAATGAAATTTAGGTGGCTTAATGTCTATATTCACATATGAATTAACTTAAAAGTTTGGCCAAATCCGAATAAATTATGACGGAATAAATTAATCCAAGTTAATTTAATCCAGGATGACACCGTGCCGAATAGCGAGGCGGACAAGTTCTACAGCATTTGAGATGCCTAATTTCTGCTTAAGGATAGTCTGATAATTAGCTGCAGTTTTTTGACTAATATTGAGATTTCTTGCAATATCATCTATACCAGTGCCTTCGGCTAACAATCTAAACACTTCAAACTCCCGTGCAGATAATTGGTTTATTGGATCATTATCCCCAGACATGGATTGCAGTACGACTTTCTGGGCAATATGTGGGCTAATGTAGGTTTTGCCTGCCGCCACTTCGCGCACGGCCAACAATAAGTCATCGGCCAAGCTGGATTTAGCCACATAACCGCGCGCACCAGCAGCCAGTGCTTTCGTCGCAAAGGTGGCATTCTCGTGCATGGTAAAAATGACTATTCTTGCCTTAGGTGCTGACAACAGAATACGACGCAATGCCTCTAGGCCGCCCATGCCAGGCATGGATAAATCCATCACCAATACATCCGTTTCAAAGTCACCATAAATCTGGCAGGCTTGTTCCCCGCTACTCCCCTCTGCTACCACTTTGATGTCGTTTCCAAGTTCTAATAGCCGGCGTAAACCTGAACGAACTACATTATGGTCATCTATTAATATAACGCGAATTTTTGAAATCATGACACAGCCTTAATGTTGATTGGTAAGCTCACTTCTAATTGCACACCAGCGCCTAAACTGCTGTTCAGCATAAATGTGCCTCCCAGACCTTCCACCCGCTCACGCATGCCTGCTAAACCAAATCCCTTGGTGGCATCTTGCTGATTAAAGCCTCGACCATCATCCCCCATCATTAACTTCAAATGGTCAGCCTGACGTTCGATTTTGATGGTGACCACGCGCGCATTGGCATATTTGGTTAAGTTGGTAAAGCATTCTTGAACAATGCGGTAGATAGTGATGGCGACAACTTCATTTAGATTATTTAGCGGGCTAGAAATGCTGATAACGAGATTAACACCACGGTTACGCTGCCTCCAGCTATCGATTAACTCCTCTAAAGCCGCCTGTAAACCTAGCTCATAAAGTATTCCAGGTCTTAAGCGCTGTAGCATCTCACGCACAATCCCCATCATCTGCCTAGCTACTTCGCCAATGGCAATAGCGCTGGCATGCGCTGAGGAGATTTTTTTAGCATTCAGGATTGCAGAGGCGTCGATATGAATTGCAGTTAAATGTTGGCCGATTTCATCATGTAAATCATGGGCAATATTTTTTCGCTCGTCTTCTTGCAGACGGATGATCTGGTGCGTTAAACGATGGTTGTTTTGCATGCTGTTTTCCAGCGTTTGCGCCATTGCATTAAACTTACTGCTGATATTTGATAGCTCTGGCAATGAAAATGGGGGCAAGCGCGCCTCAAGATGACCATGCTCTAACTGGGTTAGTGCGTTGAGCACCTTGCCTAGTGGATTAAGCGCCCGATCTACCGCCCAATAGACCAACGCGTTTAACACAATGAAGAACAGGAAGCCGAGAGTCAATAAGCCGAGCGTATCGTCCCAGATTTCTGCGATTTCATAAGAAGGATCTGGCGTAATGACAAGCTCGCCCAGAATGCGACTATTCACAATGATCGGTCGGTGCGTTTCGGTTAGAGAGGAGGAAACGCTGCTCATTAACTTTTTGAACCACCAAGGAGGCGCCTGGTTGTCTGACACGTTTGTTCCGCGATTGCTATCGCGCAATCGACCAAAAGCATCAAAAAACTCTATTTTAAGGTGGCGTACGCTTTCCAAAGTTTGCAGTCGAAATATAGAGGTTTTATTTTTAACCTCAGAACTTGTCCAGGCAAAATCTGTTGTGTAATGCAAAACCTCTGCATCCAGTAAATGCAAGGCCAATGTCGTTGTAGAATCCACCTCGGCACGCACATCTTCCTGTGCGTTATTGATCATCATCCATGCGCCCAGCAGCATGGTTAAGGCTAACATGAGGGTGATGATTAAATTAATCCTGAGTTTTAAATTCATATTTTTGGCATTGATTTTTAACATTTTTATTTTTGGCCCACTTCGGTAATTAGTGCGGTAATTAGTTCGGCAAGATGACTGGAGTGTCATTCACGATTATCTATTCAAGCTTGAAATCCACCGGAATGCTTAACTTGAACTCCCTGCCCTTGAATTTAGGTGGCAGCGGTAAGTTATTGAGGCTCTTTCTAACCATTTCCAGCGCTTGGTCATCCAGCGGTTTTTGCCCTGTAGATTTTTCAATGGCGATACTGGTGGTTTTACCCTCTGCTGAAAAGCGCACGATTACTATCCCAGCGCCTTGCCAGCCACGCCTGCGAGCAATTTCAGGATATTGTTTATAGCGTTCGCACAGTGCTTGCAGGTTACGCCCAAACTCATCCCATACGTCGCTGTCATCCCAAGTATTGTCTGACGGCGTATTTGAAGAGCTGCTTGATGTTGAAGCTGACGTTGATGCAGGTGTTGGAGAGGCAGATTCTTCAACAGCTGGTGCAGCAGGCGCGCTGGGTTCACTCGGCACAATCACTGGCTGCGGTGTTTCTGGCACACGATAATCGGTAACTGTCTCCTCTACCTGTTTTGCTGCTAACACAGGTTGCGGTGCTACTTCAGGTTTGGGCGTAGGTTCGGCTTGCTTTGTCACTTCAGGCTGAGTTATTGGCTGAAGCTCTACAGGCGGTGGCGGTGGAGGCTGTATGAGTTGCGCAATAATAGTAATAGGATATTTTTCCTTAACTGTCTCTAATCGAGGCAGTGCATATAGGATGACCAGGTGGATGATTATCGAAACGGCTAATGCGCCATACATCAACCTTGAGTCGTCGTCTACTGATGGTCTATTCAGAGATAAAGTCATCAACATTATGCGCAATCAATATTTATTGAATGTTTTGGTACAACATGAAAAGGTGAGTTCATTTACCCTCCTGTTGGATTCCGCATACGTAATTACAATATCAGGTAAGTTATCCATAATTTTTTCTTTGAGTTGTTAGGTTGCTTACGGATTTGTAACGTTTAACTAAGCGATATTCATGCCAGTCAAATGAAAATGGCGTTAATCAATTGGTATGCTTGATTAATAAATGAAATCATTATTTTTGATGGGTAATTTCAGTCTTAATTACCGGTTACAAACAGCCATTGAATGGTTGAATTCAGCCAAATAATAATATAAATCAGTACGTTACAATCTAATAAATAGACATCCCCACTGAAGTGGGGATGTTTTTAGAACAAAGCGTATCTAACTTAAAAATAGACTATTAAATTGTCAATTTATAGTTTAAACACGTTTAGTGCACCACCACCAGGAGCAGCGTTGTATTTAACAAGCTCAGCATAACCACCAGCAGCACCAAGTGCGTCTGTTGGGTTAGTCATACCAAGGTTCATCGCTACACCAGCCCAGCCACCGATACCTGATAGCACGCCAATATATTGCTTACCTTTGTTACCATAGGTGAATGCATTACCAATCACACCAGAACCAACTTGGAATCTCCAAAGTTCTTTGCCTGATTTATCGTCAACCGCTTTTAACCAACGATCCAAAGTGCCATAAAATACCAAACCGGTGCTTGTAGTCAGCGCACCGCTCCAAGCAGAGAATTTCTCCTTGTTGTACCATACTTTTTTGTTGGTCATTGGGTCATAAGCAGCAAAGCCACCCATTACGCCATCTGGACCTGGGAACATAGTTAATGTTGCACCAACCCATGGTTGACCAGCTGTGTATTTAGACTCAACTGGCTCGTATGTCATACATACGTGGTTAAGTGGTGAATACATTAAACCGGTTTTTGGTGAGTAAGCAGCTGGTTGTTGGTCTTTAGTACCCAATGCAGCCGGGCAAATGCCTTTTGCGTTGTAGTCTTGGTGAGTAGAGGCATTTGGTGTTTTATCAGGCACACCCGTTTTTTTATCTACACCAGTAGCCCAGTTAACAAATGGATGCACTTTTTCTGCAGCAACTAATGAACCTGTATGTGCGTTCCAAGTATAAGCAAAACCATTACGGTCATGATGCCATGCGTATGTTTTACCACCTTTATCAAATAGAATAACTTCGTTTACACCGTCGTAATCCCACTCATCGTGTGGCGTCATTTGCATGCCCCACTTAGCCATACCAGTATCTAAATCGCGCGCAAACACAGTCATAGACCATTTATTGTCGCCTGGACGGACATCTGGGTTCCAAACTGATGGGTTACCTGTACCGTAGTACACTAAGTTTGTACGTGCATCATATGGCCACCAGCCCCATGTAGAGCCGCCGCCATGTTGCCAACCA
>JAKFEP010000063.1:0-2237 GCA_036675645.1 Methylotenera sp.
AAGTCGCTTACTTTTACACCTGAAACTTCTGTGGCTTTAAGTCGTTTACCAGCCACTAAAGCACGTAATGCCATCGTTATTGAAGGTAAATGCGGAGTCGAGCAGGGTAGCATCCATGCAGCCCGCAGAGCATCACTTTTAATCTGGCTTAGATTGCTAGCTTTACCCAATACAATCACTTGCCGATTTTTGGCGCTTATAAACATGCCATCCACATCCACAAAGCGCTCAAAAAAACGTGCGTTATGGCTTAATAAGTTACTGCCAAAGCATACAATCAAATCGGCACGGTTTTTAACTTCAGTAAGTGTGGTAGTTTGCCAACCCGTGCTTTGCAACACTTTTAGGTTGCGTGCCATGCTGGTAGCGTTCATGTGACTTAGGTTAGCATTGATTTTCTGGGATAAATGATACAAGGCACGAAAGCCTTGCACATCAGTGCCTAAGCCAGTGAATATTGGCTTATTGGCCTGTTTTAAAATTTGGGTTGCCTTTAGAATAGCTGCTTGCAGAGTGACTGGCTTGCCAGCAATCTGCGGTGAGCTTTCAGCTAAGTTTGGCTCAAAAAACGCAACTGTTTTTGCACAATTAGAATTGATGACTTTCAGTTGATTATTGGTAATTTCCAGAACAATGTCATCGCACAGTAAGCCGCAGCCAGGGCAGGTGGCAATGAATTGTAGAGTATTTAAGCTGGAAGATTTCATCAGCCTAGATTTTGCCACAATTCGCGCGATTCATGCTTTTGATTTCGTTGCTTTTGGCCTTAGTGAAATCGAAATTGCGATTAGTAATTAATTAAAACAATCACTTAAATAACAACAGTAAAAAAAACAAAAAAGGGCACGCAGCCCTTTTTGTTGCCCCAACACTAATGATGTTGTTTATTTTTTACCGCATTTGGCGGGCTTGGCAGATTCGATCTCTTTTACCACGCCTTTTTTATGTTCAACTTCAACGCACGAGCCGACTACCAATGGGCCGTGATCATTGTCGATTTTAGTGTTGTCAGTCACTTCTACTTGTTGTCCACTGACAACCCAAATGCCTGGATTTTCAGTTGGGCGATTTTCAATCGTTCCGTAAAACTCTTCATCGGCACTGGCTGGGCTGCTCAATGCAAAGACGGCGGCAGCCATTAATAGCCCCGTAGTTGCTGAAAACAGGGGGTTGGAATTTACGCTACTCATTGTCATTCTCCATATTTAATATTTGAACTCAGTCTTTGGTTTGAACTGATGTCTTGCGAATATTAGTTAAATTAGCCGATCCCGCGTATAGGACAGATTCGGATAATCTTGTAGGAATTAATGAACCGATATGAACTACCAAGTAGAGGCTGCGCCATAAGAATGCTATAAGTTTGCATTAAACGAACATTATTATTTTTGGTTTATCAAAGCCTACAAAAATGTTAAAATAATGCTCTTTCTAAGTTGTTCATTTTAATATTTATTTTTATCAAATCTTTTGGAGTTATTCATGGCAGTAGAACGCACCCTTAGCATTATCAAACCAGATGCAGTTGCAAAAAACGTGATTGGTCAAATTTACACCCGTTTTGAAAATGCAGGTTTAAAAATCGTTGCGGCAAAAATGACACATTTAACTAAGGCAGAAGCAGAAGGCTTTTATGCGGTGCATGCGGCTCGCCCATTTTTTAACGATCTAGTTAAATTTATGATTTCTGGTCCAGTAATGATTCAAGCTCTGGAAGGTGAAGGCGCTGTATTGAAAAACCGCGACTTGATGGGTGCGACTAATCCAAAAGAAGCCGCTGCTGGCACGATTCGCGCTGATTTTGCAGAAAGCATTGATGCAAACGCGGTGCATGGTTCGGACTCTGCTGAAAATGCGGCCATTGAAATCAAATATTTCTTTGGTTAATTACTGTTTGTTTTGATGATTTTTAAGGTTAACTAGTTGATTAATTTATTAAATTATAATCAATCACAACTCGCCGAATACTTCGTCAGTATCGGCGAGAAACCTTTTCGCGCCAAGCAATTGACGCGTTGGATGCATCATTTTGGCGTGCATGATTTTACGCAAATGACGGATATCGCCAAAAGTTTGCGTGACAAATTGGCACTCGATGCCGAAATTACGCTGCCCAATGTACAGTTAGAGCAAGTGTCTAATGATGGCACACGCAAATGGCTGATTGGTACAGATGATAAAAACGGCGCAGCAAATAGTGTCGAAACAGTATTTATTCCAGAAGATGATCGCGGTAC
>JAKFEP010000208.1:0-2218 GCA_036675645.1 Methylotenera sp.
CGCGTTTCGTTGCCGGGCGGCTGTGCGATTGGTTCGCGACCTGTCGATTTGCACATTAAAGGCTTGCAAGCAATGGGCGCTGCCATACACATCACCCACGGTTATATCCAAGCCAGTACTTTGCATCTGCCAAATCGGCGTTTGCAAGGCGCGCGATATTATATGGATATGGTGACAGTCACTGGCACCGAAAACTTGATGATGGCAGCGGCTTTGGCGGAGGGAAAAACGACATTAGAAAATGCCGCAAAAGAGCCAGAAGTGGTGGATTTGGCCGAATGTCTGAATAAAATGGGTGCAAATATTAGCGGTGCTGGTACGGACGTCATTACCATTATCGGGGTAGAAAAGCTGCATGGTGCTAACCATAATATTGTCTGCGACCGTATTGAGGCAGGCACTTATATGGTAGCTGCGGCGATGGCTGGTGGCGAAGTGAAACTGCATAATGCGCGTGCCGATTTGCTAGATGCGGTGATTGAAAAACTTCGTGAAGCAGGTGCTGAAGTGAAAGTAGGTAAGGCGGAAAATACCATCACTGTAAAAAGTAATGGCAAATTAAAAGGCGTGAATATACGTACTGCGCCGCACCCAGCGTTTCCTACTGATATGCAGGCACAGTTTATGGCGCTGAACACAGTGGCTGAGGGCGTGGCCAAAGTGACCGAAACCATCTTTGAAAATCGCTTTATGCATGTGCAAGAAATGCAGCGCCTTGGCGCAGATATCAGCATTGACGGCAATACTGCTTTAGTAAAAGGCGTAGAGTTCTTGGATGGTGCCACTGTGATGGCAACGGATTTACGCGCGTCGGCAAGCTTGGTGCTGGCTGGGTTAGTGGCGCGTGGCGAAACAGTGATCGAGCGGATCTACCACTTGGATCGCGGTTACGAGTTGCTGGAAGAGAAGTTTACAAAATTGGGCGCCAGTGTGCGTCGTGCCCATTAATACAATAACGATTTTATTATGATAACCATTGCACTTTCAAAAGGCCGAATCTTTGAAGAAACCACGCCACTACTGGCAGCGGCGGGTATTCGTGCGCTAGAGGACCCTGAATCTTCACGCAAACTGATTATTGGCACGAATCGAGAAGATGTCAGGCTGATTATTGTGCGCGCGACGGACGTGCCGACTTATGTACAATATGGTGCAGCCGATTTAGGTATTGCAGGCAAAGATGTGCTGGATGAACACGGCGGTGAGGGTTTGTATCAACCGCTTGATCTACAAATTGCCAAATGCAAAATGATGGTGGCGGTACGCAACGATTTTGATTATGAGGCTTCCATTCGCCAAGGCGCGCGGCTTAAAGTCGTCACCAAATATGTCAAAGTGGCGCGTGAGCATTTTGCTGCCAAAGGTATGCATGTTGACCTAATTAAGCTTTATGGCAGCATGGAGTTAGGTCCCTTGGTTGGACTGGCCGATGCGATTGTGGATTTAGTCAGCACTGGCGGTACTCTACGCGCTAATAACTTAAAGGCAGTAGAAGAAATTGGCGATATCAGTTCGCGGCTTGTGGTGAATCAAGCTTCATTTAAATTAAATCGTACGCATCTGAAGCCGATTATCGAAAGTTTCGGCGCTGCAATACAAAGTGCCAAGTAATTTTTAGTATGAAAATCAGACGTCTATCTACCCAAGACGCCAGCTTTAATGCCGATTTAAAGGCTTTGTTGGCATTCGAAACCGCGCAAGATGACAGCGTGGATACAGTCGTGGCCAACATTCTCAAAGATGTTAAAAACCGTGGCGATACTGCGGTATTGGAATACACCAATAAGTTTGATAAAACCAACGCCAGCAATTTGAAATCATTAGAAATAGGCCAAAAAGAGCTGCGAGAGGCTCTGGATGGTTTGCCAGCCAATAGCCGTCAGGCGCTGCAGGCAGCTGCCGAAAGAGTGCGCAATTATCACGAAAAACAAGTGATGCAATCATGGAGTTATCAAGAACCTGACGGTACGCTGCTTGGCCAGCAGGTAACGGCGCTAGACCGTGTAGGTTTATATGTGCCGGGCGGTAAAGCCGCTTACCCTTCAAGCGTATTAATGAACGCAATCCCTGCCAAAGTGGCAGGCGTGGCTGAGCTCATTATGGTGGTGCCGACACCGAATGGCGAAAGAAACCAACTGGTGCTAGCGGCGGCGGCGATTGCTGGTGTAGACCGCATATTTTGCATTGGCGGCGCACAAGCAGTGGGCGCGCTTGCCTA
>JAKFEP010000061.1:0-14994 GCA_036675645.1 Methylotenera sp.
ATTGCACCCAAAATACTGGTTAAGTTTAAAGTTTCAGCATCAATGCTCACGGTTTGCAGCATGGCGCCCACAATGACAATACCCGAGATGGCGTTAGTGACTGACATCAGTGGCGTGTGCAAGGCTGGTGTCACCGTCCAAACCACGTGATAACCCACAAAAATAGCCAGCACGAAAATCGTAATATTCTGCATGGTGAGTAAATCTGTCATTAGCGCCTCCTTATTTCTTTTCAGTCACTATTTTTTAATTAATTGGCCATCTTTGCACATCAAACTCGCCGTCACTAGCTCGTCATCTGCAGGGATATTGAATTTCCCCTCTGAAATTAATAGCTTCAAAAATTCTAAAATATTACGGGCATAAAACGCTGAGGCATCTGCGGCAACTAGGCTGGGCAAGTTGGTATAGCCTACAATTGTTACCCCGTGCTTGACCACGACCTTATTCGCTTCGGTGAGCGGGCAATTACCACAGCCCGGGTTTTCCGATAACAGGCCACCAAAGCCTGCTGCCATGTCGATAATAACCGAGCCTGGCTTCATTTTCTCGACGGTTTCCGCATGCAGTAAAATCGGTGGCTCACGGCCAGGAACCAGGGCTGACGTAATCACAATATCCGCCTCGGCAGCGCGTTGGGCAACGAGTGTTGCTTGTCGCATCATCCACTCCCTTGGCATTGGGCGCGCATAGCCACCAACACCAGCAGCAATTTCTTCCTCCTCTGCGGTTTCATAAGGCACCTCTAAAAACTTTGCACCGAGCGATTCAATCTGCTCTTTCACTGCCGGGCGCACGTCTGAGGCCTCTACCACGGCACCTAGTCTTCTAGCTGTAGCAATCGCTTGCAATCCAGCAACCCCTGCCCCCAACACCAATACCCGCGCCGCCTTCACCGTGCCTGCAGCAGTCATCAGCATCGGCATAAAACGTTGGTAAAAATGGCTGCCCAGTAACACTGCTTTGTAACCCGCCACATTCGCCTGCGAAGACAGGACATCCATGCTTTGTGCCCTGGAGTTTCTGGGGAGTGCTTCCAGTGAAAATGCAGTAATGCCATGTGCAGCGATGGAATTTAATTGGGGCAGATTAAAGGGCTCCAGCAAGCCGACTAATACAGCCCCCGTTTTCATGGCTTTGATTTCAGTGGGTTCTGGCGCACGTACCTTAAGAATTAAATCGGCTTTAAACACCTCTTTTGCGGAAACAATCTCTGCGCCAACTGCCTCATATGCAGTATCAGTAATGCTGGCGCGCTCACCCGCACCCCTTTGTACGAGCACTTTACAACCTAAAGTGAGCATTTTTTTTACGGTCTCAGGCGTTGCAGCCACTCGCTGCTCGTCACTCTTAATTTCGAAAGGAACACCGACGACGAGTGAGTGAGGTTTCATTTTGTTATCTTCATATTGCTACACACTCTTGATTTGCTGCATGGCAAATGGCTATAAAGCTATTTACATCAAGCGAGCTACGCCCAACCAAACCACCATCAATATCTGGCATGGAAAATAGCGCTTCAGCATTGCTTGGTTTTAAGCTACCACCATACAATATCTGCACATTTCTAGCGATGTTAGCGTCACATTTAGCAACACGATTACGAATAAATGCATGGACTTCTTGGGCTTGCTCTGGCGTCGCCGCAATGTCTGTACCCACTGCCCACAACGGCTCGTAGGCGAGCACGGCTTTACTTAGCACGTCTGCACCATAGCGACGGATAATGGAATCCAATTGCCGTCCCACTACATATTCCGTCCAATCCGATTCGCGCTCTTCAGCCGATTCACCCATACAAAAAATCGGGATTAAGCCCGCTTTTTCAGCTGCGTCAAAGCGTGTCGCTGCTGTGTCATCAGTTTCGTGAAACTGCGTACGTCGTTCCGAGTGCCCAACAATCACGTAGCTACAGCCATAATCGGTCAGCATATAGGCCGACACTGCGCCGGTTAGCGCTACATTCTCATCGGCGCACAAATTTTGGGCACCCCAAGCCACATTAGAGTCTTGCAGCAAGGCTTGTGCTTGTGCAATATAGGGGTAAGGCACGCACACGACAACATCTGCGTGCTTTAAATCTTGCACACCAGTTTTCAAACGTTGCAAAAAGACCTGGTTTTGCGCGATGCGCCCATTCATTTTCCAATTACCGACTACTAATTTACGTCTCATGTTTTCCTTATTTAGGTAGGTTTGCCTATTTAATGATTGCAGCAAACTCGCCTTTTGCGTAGCGTGCTGCCATATTCTCTAAAGAAATCACCTTAATTTTAGAGGCTTGCCCTGCGCTGCCAAATGCTTCAAAGCGGCTTTTACAAACACTTCTCGCGGCAATCGTGGCCGCCTTTAAAAAAGCGCGCGGGTCAAATTCTGCGGGGTGATGCGCCATTTCTTTGCGGATGGTAGCAGTCATGGCTAAGCGAATATCCGTGTCGATGTTGATTTTGCGCACGCCATTTTTAATGCCCTCAACAATTTCAGAAACGGGTACGCCGTAAGTCTCTTTTATCTGACCGCCGTATTCACGAATCATTTGCAGCCATTCTTGCTCCACACTGGATGAGCCGTGCATGACCAAATGCGTGTTGGGAATGCGCGCATGAATGGCTCTAATTCTGTCCACAGATAGTATATCGCCGGTGGGTGGGCGACTGAATTTATAAGCCCCATGGCTAGTGCCGATGGCAATCGCCAAAGCATCTACCTGCGTCGCTTTTACAAAGGCTGCGGCCTCATCAGGGTCGGTGAGCAGTTGTGATTCACTTAAAATACCTTCTGCGCCACCGCCATCTTCTTCCCCTGCTTGCCCAGTTTCCAGTGAGCCAAGTACACCAAGTTCGCCTTCAACAGAAACGCCCACAGCATGCGCAGCTTCTACCACTTGGCGCGTCACCTGTACGTTATAATCAAAGCTGGAAGGCGTTTTGGCATCGTCCATCAGCGAGCCATCCATCATTACGCTAGAAAAACCACTTCTCAATGCAGTCTGGCATACTGCGGCTGAAGCGCCATGATCTTGGTGCATGCATAAAGGAATATGCGGATATTGCTCGATAGCAGCTTCCACCAGATGCCGTAAAAACGGCTCACCAGCATAACCTCTAGCGCCGGCAGAAGCCTGTAAAATCACCGGGCTATCTACTTCATTGGCCGCCTGCATAATGGCGTGAATTTGCTCCATATTGTTCACGTTAAATGCGGGCAAACCGTATTGGTGCTCAGCTGCGTGATCGAGTAACTGTCTTAATGAAACTAATGCCATGTATAACCCTTTTTTTAGTGTATTTTTATTTGAATCTGAATCAAGATTTAAGTTTTTAAAATTTTTAAAGACTAAAAAAATCAGGAACTTTGCTAATGCTATCAATTAATTTATCGGGGTTCGCTTTAGCAATGTCACGCCCTGCGTTGTAACCGTAGGGCACTACCCAACAAGTCACCCCGGCGTTTTTTGCGGTCTTGATATCAATTTCAGAGTCGCCGACAAAAAGGCTGCTTTCCTTAGTTTCACCTAACTCTTCTAAACAGTACTTAACCACCGCTGCATCAGGTTTTTTGTAAGGTAAAGAATTGCCAGAAATAAGCAAATCAAATAAGTCTTTCATGTTATGTTGCGCCAATATTTTGCTGGTATATGGTTCTTCTTTATTAGTCACAATGGCTTGTTTAATCCCCTGCTCTTTTAGCTTAGTCAAGGTTTCTAATGCGGCAGAATAGGGCTTGCTAGCTGTACCGACCACATCCTTATAATGCTGCATAAAGTTTTCCATCACCTTGCTCCAGGTGTCATGCGCATCAACATCGCGCTTATCAGGCCATGCTTGCTGCATTAACCAAACAGTGCCATGACCTATCCATGCTTTTACTTGTTCCTCAGTCACAATTTTAAATCCGTATTGCCTTAATGTCGCGTTTACCGCCAAGGCAATTTCACTTGCTGTGTCAATTAAAGTGCCATCCAAGTCATACATCACCAATGCCATGGATTAACCTTTAATCACGCAATTGCATTAAACGCAAAATCATTGGTGTAAAAATAAGTTGCATCGCCAGACCCATTTTGCCACCAGGTATCACCAGTGTATTTGGGCGCGACATCATCGAGCCGTGTAACATCGAAAGCAAATAAGGGAAATCAATACCTTTAGGCTCTGCAAAACGAATCACCACCATACTCTCATCGGCACTGGGAATGTGCTTGGCAATAAAAGGGTTGGAGGTATCGACTGTCGGCACACGCTGAAAGTTAACATGGGTGCGAGAAAATTGGGGACAAATGTGGTGGACATAGTCTGGCATCCGACGCAGAATGGTATCAACAACGGCTTCAGGTGAATAACCGCGCACCTTTTGGTCGCGGTGCATTTTTTGTATCCACTCCAGGTTGATAATTGGTACTACCCCCACTAGCAAATCTACATGTTGTGCCACATTCGCGTCATCTCCCACATAGCCACCGTGTAAGCCTTCGTAAAACAACACATCCGCCTCTTCAGCGCTATCACGCCATGGAGTCAGCGTGCCTGCGGCTTGTTTATAAGGCACACCCTCGACATCACTGTGGATATATTTACGTACCCTACATCGCCCGGTTTCACCAAAAGTTTTAAAGGTATTGGCTAACTCACCTAGCTCATTGGCGTCTGGGCTAAAGTGACTAAAGCAATTGCCAGGAATTTTGTGATGTTTTGCAAGCAATTCATCCATTTCTTTGCGCTCATAACGATGCATAGAATCACCCTCGATGACTTGCGCGCTAATTTTTTCACGCCTAAAAATATACTCGAAGCTCTCCATCACCGAGCTGGTGCCAGCACCTGACGAACCGGTAATAGCAATGACGGGGTATTTTTTAGACATGGTTATCCTTATATGTTCTATCTATAAAAAGTACGTTCATTAAACAAGGGAAATGGTTCATCTGTACCTTTATCAAAAGCAGCATGGTAGCGCTCGATATGCTCAACCTCATTTTTAGAGCCGATAATAATCGGGATGCGTTGGTGTATATGTTCTGGCAACACATCTAACATGCGCATTCTGCCTGTTGAAGCGGCGCCACCAGCCTGCTCCATCAACATGGCCATCGGGTTAGCTTCGTACATTAAACGTAAACGGCCAGGCTTTGCGCTGTCTTTGCTATCTTTAGGGTAAAGATAAATGCCACCTCTGGTTAAAATACGGTGGATATCGGCCACCATGCTGCCTATCCAACGCATATTGAAATCTTTCTCACGGCGTCCAAGTGCACCAGATTTGCACTCCGTAATATAGCGTTTAATTGGCGCCTCCCAAAAGCGTTGATTACTTGAATTGATGGCATATTCTTGAGTATCCACCGGCACCTGCATATTAGGATGGGTCAGCAAAAATTGTTTATTTGCGCGATCTAACGTGAAGCCATGTGTACCCTGGCCAGTAGTGATCACTAGCATGGTACATGGGCCATAGATAGCATAGCCCGCAGCCACCTGCTGCTTGCCCGCAATTAAGTAATCAGCATTATTCAATATCGTCTTTGGGGCGTTAAACACGGAAAATATTGAGCCAATCGACACATTCACATCGACATTCGATGAGCCATCTAAGGGATCGAAAAACACTAAAAATTCAGCTTTGGCGGTCTTGTTTTCTATCGCTATCGGCAAATCAACTTCTTCAGATACCATGCCAGCCACCAAACCAGTAGCGGCTAAACGGGTAGTAAATATTTCGTCGCAAATCACATCTAAAGTAGCTTGCGTTTCGCCTTGTATGTTTTCACTGCTTAATTTGCCGTAAATATCCTCTAATGCACCATTTTCGGTGAGCGTGGAAATGGCTTGTGAAGCTTCTGCAATTGCACACAA
This sequence comes from Methylotenera sp., assembly GCA_036675645.1. GTDB lineage: Bacteria > Pseudomonadota > Gammaproteobacteria > Burkholderiales > Methylophilaceae > Methylotenera_A. The sequence continues at coordinate 5,853 of JAKFEP010000061.1, forward strand.
TAAAGCTACCAAATTCTCGCTGGTATGACTATCTTGCAAAAAACTGGCCAAGCTTGTCTGGGATTTTTTCATATTAAGCTTTTTTCTTATCCTGTTTTATTATCTGCAACTTTGTTATCTGTAAATACCCGTGAAGCACGAATATCGGCTTCGGTAATCAATGATAAATCGGCTGCCGTTGCCTGTTTTTTATTTTGGATGGCATCATTAAATAATCGATTCGCTTGGCGCAAGCGTGCGCGGTCCAAAGCGTTGCGAATCGAGCGTGCATTAGCAAAATGTGGTTGCTGTTTACGCCGTTGAATATACTCTTGCATCGCTTTTGAAGCATTCGCATCTAAATTGTAATGCATCGCATCACTCATCAACTTTGTAATTTGCAATAGTTCATCTTCATTATAGTCAGGAAAATCAATATGATGCGCGATACGTGATGATAGGCCCGGGTTAGATTTAAAAAACGTGCCCATGCGGTCTTGATATCCCGCCAGAATGACGACTAAGTCGTCACGGTGATTTTCCATCGTCTGTAATAAAATCTCGATAGATTCTTGTCCATAATCGCGCTCGTTTTCTGGCTTGTAAAGGTAATACGCCTCATCAATAAACAGTACGCCACCCATGGCTTTTTTAATCACCTCTTTTGTTTTAGGTGCCGTATGCCCAATATACTGTCCCACTAAATCATCGCGCGTGACGCTAATAACATGGTTCTGCCGAATGTAACCCAGGCGATGCAGCATCTCTGCCATTTTAAGTGCAACTGTGGTTTTGCCAGTACCTGGGTTTCCGGTGAAGCACATATGCAAGCTTGGTTTGGCCGCTTCAATGCCCAATTGCAACCTGGCTTTGGTAATCAATAAATAAGCAGCAATTTCACGAATGCGTTGCTTGACTGGCACTAAACCCACTAAATTTTTATCAAGCGCATCCAGCACCTCGTTAATATGAGACTCCTCTAGCAATGCTTGAATATCAATTTTATCTGCAGCGTTCATATCTTAAATTAGCGCTCGAACTAATATCTTTCTCCCTCCGGCTTATCGGTCGCATAAGAGTGAATCGTATAGCGTATATTACGCCCTTCGGTTTCTTGACGCACTAGGCCAAAGCCAGGCTCATTTTTGGGGCGATTCACAATATAAGACATGGTGGGGCTTTCTACGCCACGCACTGAGCTAAACGCCATGACACGAATATAGTGATTAGGGAAAATGTTGCGGCAGTTATTGATCTCCATCAAAATCCCTGCTGGGTCTTTTAAATCGAACATCGGCGCACCAAACATTTCCCAATAAGTGTTGCGTGGATGTGGGTCATCCGTGTATTCAACCGATAGCGCCCAGCCTTTGCCCAACGCATATTTAATTTGTGCGGTAATTTGCACATCAGTTAAAGGTGGCAAAAAAGAAAACTGCCCCTGCGTAACGATTCCATTTGGGTTAGTCATCATAATAATTTCTCCTAATTAAAAACCAGTCATATATTAGAAACTAGTCGTCGCGGTCGGCACGAAGTCGGCTGTATCGGTAGATTCGTAGTTGAAGGTAATGTCTTTCCAGGTATCAATCGCAGCTCTCAGTGGGCCGCACCATTTCGCAGCATCTTGCAGAATCTGCGGTCCCTCGTTCCAAATATCGCGACCTTCATTGCGTGCCATCACCATGGTTTCTAAAGCCACACGGTTAGCCACTGCCCCTGCTTGTATCCCTTGCGGGTGGCCAATGGTACCGCCGCCAAATTGCAACACGACATCATCACCCAAATAAGTAAGCAACTGGTGCATCTGGCCTGCGTGAATACCACCAGAAGCCACTGGCATACATTTATTGAGTGATGCCCAGTCTTGCTCAAAGAACAAGCCTTTTTCGAGTTGTTGCGGCGTATGGTCATCTAGCAAAGTATCGTAGAAGCCACGAATCATCATTGGGTCGCCTTCTAATTTCCCAACAACAGTGCCGGCATGAATGTGATCTACGCCCGCCATGCGCATCCATTTACAGATAACGCGAAAGTTCATGCCGTGATTTTTTTGACGCGAATAAGTTGAGTTACCGGCCCGATGCAAATGCAGAATCATGTCGTTCTGCCGTGCCCACAGCGCCATGGATTGAATCGCTGTGTAACCAATGACTAAGTCAATCATAATAATGACAGAACCTAACTGCTTGGCAAATTCTGCGCGCCTATACATTTCTTCCATCGTGCCGGCGGTCACGTTCAAATAATGACCTTTAACCTCACCCGTCGCGGCGGATGCCTTGTTCACTGCATCCATGCAATACAGAAAACGGTCGCGCCAATGCATGAAAGGTTGTGAGTTAATGTTCTCATCGTCTTTCATAAAATCAAGACCGCCTTTGAGGCCTTCATACACCACGCGGCCATAGTTGCGACCTGACAGACCTAACTTTGGCTTGGTTGTTGCACCTAATAACGGGCGGCCGAATTTATCAAGACGTTCTCTCTCTACAATGACGCCTGTCGCAGGGCCTTGAAAAGTCTTGAGGTAGGCCACTGGAATGCGCATATCTTCTAGGCGTAGCGCTTTTACCGCTTTCATACCAAATACGTTGCCAATAATGGATGCTGTTAAATTAGCGATTGAGCCACCCTCAAATAAATCTAGCTCATATGCAATATAGGCAAAATATTGGGCTTCAATTTTGGTACCCTCGCCAGTATTGGGCACTTGCTCAACACGGTAAGCTTTAGCACGGTACATTTCACATGCAGTCAGCCGATCTGTCCAAACCACCGTCCAGGTGGCAGTGGAAGATTCTCCGGCAACAGCAGCCGCGATTTCTTCTGGGTCGCTACCTGCATGCGGCGTAATGCGAAACATGGCCAATAAATCCGTATCTTTTACTTGATAGTCGGGCTGCCAGTAGCCCATTTTTTTGTAAGGTAGTACGCCGGCTTTATAACGCTCTGCGCCTTCTTTAATGGTTTCGTTATTACTGGGTTGGTTTGCCATAGGTTTACCCCTCACATTTAATTTAACATTCTGAACATGAGCCACTTTAAAAGTGTTTAATGTTAAGGTAAAGTAACTATTATTTTATAGTAAGTTAAGTTTTACTTAATTATTGGAGCACCATGCGTAATCTTACCCTGCGTCAAATTAAAATATTCTTAAGCGCCAGCAAACAGCTAAGCTTTACCCGTGCCGCTGAAGAGATGCACATTTCAGCACCGGCCATCTCCATGCAAATCAAAGAGATGGAGGAAGACATGGGTGTGACATTATTTGTACGAGAGAATAAAAGGATTACCCTCACTACGGCCGGGGAATATTTTTTGGTATACGCCCGACGCGTTTCGAGCACGCTTATTGAAGCTAATAATATGATGGAGCGCCTTCGCGGCACGGAAGTAAAAGCGCTGAAAATTGGCTTGGTCAGCACGGCCAAATACTTTGTGCCACAGATGTTGAGCGAATTTAAAAAAGACTACCCCAATTTACAAATTAAAATTGAAGTCAGGAATCGCCAGCAACTGATCGAATTATTACGCGATGGCGAGCTAGATATTGCGATTATGGGGCAACCACCCAAAGAGATCGATACCCGCATCGAGGCTTTTGCCAGCCATCCTCATGGATTTGTTGCCAGCCCACAAAATCCACTGGCGGGGAAAATTGATATTGCACCTGAAGCACTTAATAACTTTGAGATCATCTCGAGAGAGCCGGGTTCAGGTACGCGGGCGCTGATGGAAAAGTATTTTTCCGAACACCACATTTCGCCCATCATCAGCATGGAGATGTCGAGCAATGAAACCATTAAACAAGCCATTATTGCAGAACTAGGCATCTCTTTTTTATCGCTTCACACTATTGGCAATGAGCTGGCAAATCAGCAACTCACTATTTTAGACGTGCAGGACACACCAATTATTCGTACTTGGCATGTGGTGGCCTTAGCTAAACGCAACGCCTCTCAAGCAGCAGAAGCATTTAGATATTTTATGCTAGAAAAAGGGGCAGAAATATTAACCAGATCTTTTCATAGCATACAAATCATTCACCCACTAAGCTTTTGATAATATAGTGCGTTTGCACTTTTTTTGTGCGCGTCATAGTTTGATGCACAAATAAAGCACTGCCGTAGAATGCATACTTTATCTAAATAAATCAAATATATAGCCTCAGATACGTACATGGCACGGCAATTGCTATAGCCTTATCATGTTAAAAGTGATGATTATCGATCATGACATCAAACGCAGTAAGCCACTTAAGCAGTCGCTGATTGATAATGGGTTTGAAGTAGTGGCACATATCGAGAATACGATGAATCTAGAAGCCAAATGCTGCGAGATAAAACCGGATATTGTCATTATTGATACTGAATCACCCAGCCGCGATACGCTAGAGAATATTTGCGTAATGACGATGAACGATGCGCGACCAGTAGTAATGTTTACGCATGATGGTGATAAAGAGAAAATTAAAATCGCTACGCAGGCAGGTGTGAGCGCTTACGTAGTGGGTGATATTCCCAGTGAAAGGCTGATACCAGTGATAGATGCAGCAGTAGCAAGATTTGAAGAGTTTAAAAGCCTACGCTCTGAACTAAGTATGGCAAATCTTAAGTTGGATGAACGCAAAGTGATTGAGCGTGCAAAAGGCTTAATGATGCGACAACGCCAAATTGATGAAGAAGAGGCTTACAGTTTATTGCGCAATATGGCGATGAAAAAGAATATGAAATTAGCAGATTTATCACATCAGCTAATTGAAGCAGCAAAAATGCTTATTGTTTAAAAACTGGATTTAAAAACACTATCAATAGCAAAGTCGCAACCCAATGAAGGGTTGCAAAGTGGTAAATAGCGTGCCAAGGTTGGCATCAAAATTGTAATAAAAGACAAAGGCGTCTTAGTAATGAAGTGAATACTTCATTGTTAAGGCGCTTTTTTTATGGGTAAACATTTTTATGAGTAAGACTTTAGGCAAAGGAAAAGATATGCAAGATAAAGACAAAACCATCTCTACTGTAGTAAAGACGATTGATTCTACATCTTCAGTAGATGCCAGTCGTCGCCAGTTTTTTAAACATAGTATTGCCGGTGCATTTGGTGCCGCAGCGGCCTTAAACATCATGCCAGCAGGGATTAAAAATATGGCTTATGCAGCAGGTTCAGATGCACCAGAAATTACCGAAGTTAAGATCGGCTTTATTCCACTGACTGATTGTGCGCCAATTGTCGTAGCGGCTCAAATGGGCTTTGATAAAAAGTATGGCATTAAAATTACGCCGTCTAAAGAAGCTTCATGGGCAGCCGTGCGCGACAAAGTCGCGAACGGAGAATTGCAAGCTGCACACATTCTTTACGGAATGATGTATGGCGTACAGATGGGTATCGGTGGGCAGCAAAAAGACATGGCTGTCCTAATGAGCCTCAACAACAATGGCCAAGGCATTACACTTTCTAACCAACTTAAAGACAAAGGTGTGAAAGATGGTAAGAGCCTGAAACGCGTGATGGCCAACGAGAATCGTGACTTTACCTTTGCGCAAACCTTCCCGACTGGCACGCATGCCATGTGGTTGAACTACTGGCTTGCAGCCAATGGCATTGACCCAGTCAAAGACGTTAAAAATATCGTCGTTCCACCGCCACAAATGGTTGCAAACATGCGTATCGGCAATATGGATGGCTTCTGTGTGGGTGAGCCGTGGAATGCGCGTGCAATTTACGACAAAATTGGTTACTCCGTTGCAACTTCGCAAGATATTTGGGTAGATCACCCAGAAAAAGTCTTGGGCACCACTGCAGAGTTTGTAGCGAAAAACCCGAACACCGCTCGCGCCATGGTGATGGCGGTTCTAGAAGCTTGTAAATATATTGATGCGACCGCAAACCGCGCCAAAGTTGCCGAGTTGATTTCTGGAAAATCCTATGTCAATGCGCCTAAAGACGTGATATTAGGCCGTTTCTTAGGTGATTATGACAACGGTAACGGCAAAAAATGGAAAGACCCGAACTACATGAAGTTCTATAACGACGGCGCAGTACCATTCCCTTACTTATCTGACGGCATGTGGTTCTTAACACAGCACAAGCGCTGGGGCATGTTGAAAACGGATCCTGATTATTTAGGCGTTGCTAAAAAAGTAAATCAAATTGCGCTTTATTCAGAAGCAGCCAGCCAAGTCGGTGTCCCCGTACCTAAAGACCCTATGCGTTCTAGTAAATTGATGGATGGCGTGGTATGGGATGGTAAAGATCCGGCAGCCTATGCAGCCGGCTTTAAAATCAAAACATAACCCAGCAACGCTTAACTTAGCATAAACGAATTGAAGGAGTTTTTATGAGCGTTGTACCAATTCATAAAGAGGGTAAAAGCATGTCGAAAGTAGACCCAGAAATACCAAAACTAACGTTAGTTGAGGTGCCACCGCCGCCTCAAAAATCGGTTAGGTCATGGGCAATGCAAGGTGGCGCACTGATGGAGTACCTGGTGCCACCCGTATTTGGATTATTGTTGCTAATGGCAGTTTGGAGCTTGGTCTCGGCACAGTCGCAAGGTTTGCCAGGTCCGGTATCCACTTATAAAGCGGCAGTCGTGTTATTTAGTGACCCGTTTTATGTCAATGGTCCAAACGACCAAGGCATAGGCTGGAACATTCTAAACTCACTTAAACGTGTAGCGACCGGTTTTGGCATGGCAGCACTGATTGGAATCCCACTCGGATTCATGATTGGTCGCTTTACGTTTTTATCACGTATGGCAGCACCTGTCATCAGCTTACTGCGTCCAGTTTCACCATTGGCGTGGTTGCCTATCGGTTTATTAGTGTTTAAAGCAGCCAACCCTGCGGCGATTTGGGTCATTTTCATCTCGGCGATTTGGCCGATGGTGATTAATACGGCAGTAGGCGTAAGTAAGGTACCGCAAGACTACATGAACGTGGCCAAGGTGCTTAATTTAAGCGAGTGGAAAATATTGACCAAAATTCTACTCCCTAGCGCCCTACCCTATGTGCTCACTGGTGTACGCCTTTCTATCGGCGTGGCATGGCTGGTGATTGTAGCAGCAGAGATGCTGACAGGCGGTGTCGGCATTGGCTTCTGGGTGTGGGATGAGTGGAACAACTTAAACGTAGAACATATTATTATCGCCATTTTTGTGGTGGGCATTGTCGGTTTGCTGTTAGAACAAGGGCTAATCGCTATCGCCAAACGCTTTAGTTATGAGGAGGCAAAACTATGAGTGCTGTTGCAGATAGATATGTGTATTTAGAAGATGTGAACATGACATTTACTACTAAAAAGGGGACTTTTGAGGCGCTTAAAGGTATTAATCTAAGCGTTAAGGAAGGGGAGTTCGTCTCAATCATTGGCCACTCTGGTTGTGGAAAATCGACAGTGCTGAACTTAATTGCGGGTTTATTACAACCTACAACAGGCAATTTATTCTGTGCTGGTCGTGAAATCTCTAAACCAGGTCCTGAGCGTGCGGTGGTGTTTCAAAACCACTCTTTGCTACCTTGGCTCACCTGTTTCGAGAACGTGCATTTAGCGGTTGAACGTGTCTTTGGCAGTGAAACACCTGCTCAGCAAGCGGAGCGCACCAACGCGGCGCTAGAGTTAGTGGGCTTAAATCATGCGATTGATAAACGCCCCGGTGAAATCTCTGGTGGCATGAAGCAACGCGTAGGCATTGCTAGAGCACTGGCAATGGAGCCCAAAGTGTTATTGCTGGATGAACCATTTGGCGCACTGGATGCATTAACCCGTGCTGGTTTGCAGGATGAGCTGATGAAAATCATGCAGAAATCTGGGGCAACCGCTGTCATGGTGACACACGATGTGGATGAGGCAGTATTGCTATCAGACAGGATTGTGATGATGACGAATGGACCGGCGGCGGGCATTGGCGAGATATTAACGGTGGACTTGCCAAAACCACGAAACCGTTTGCAACTAGCGGAAGATAAGCATTACAACCATTTACGTAGTGAAATACTTAAATTTTTATATGAGCGTCACGCTAAAAAAGCAGCTTAACTTAACTAACTTAATCAATTACTTAACTATAAAGATGAATATGATGAAAACTAATTTATTTAAACTCAATGTACTAACACTTAACTTATGTATGGCATTAGCTGGCTTTGCAGGCAGTGCCTACGCAGAAGAGCCAGAAGCAGTAGACGACTATACGTTTATGGATGCCGTTAAAGGAGGTAAAAACTTAACCAGTTTTAGATTGCGTTATGAAAATGTAGACCAAGATGGTTTACAACCGCCTACTTTTGCCAACGGAACAGCCAACCCAACCGCAACGCAAGAATTAAAAGATGCTGATGCGTTAACTCTACGTAGTTTGATCGGCTGGCAAACCGCGCCATACAACAACTTTAGTTTTGCTGCACAATTGATAGATGTGACCAAAATAATAGATAACTATAACGACAGCACCAATAGCATACTGGTTAATGGTGCATCGAACCAAAGCAGAAACATTGAATATGCCAAAGTAATTGATCCATCTTACACAGGCTTAAATCAACTCTATATTGACTGGACTGGCATTAAAAATACGCGCGCGCGTTTAGGTCGTCAACAAGTCAATTTAGACAATGTGCGTTTTATTGGTGATATTGGTTTTAGACAAGTCATGCAAGTATTTGACGGTGTTTCAGTATTAAATAAAAGTCTACCTGATACCGAAATTTTCGCTGCCCATTTCGAAAAAGTCACACAAATCACTACCGAACAACGTGATGGTAATTTAGAAATTGCTAATATTAAATATCGCATTTCTCCAACTGAGAGTTTAGTCGGCTATGGCTATTTATCCAATATAGATAATTTAGGTTTTGGCAACGCATGGTTTGGTGCAGGTGTGCTCAACAATAACGGCGTAAATAATCGGCTTGCAGACCAATCGAACAAAATCTTTGGTTTACGTTTAGATGGTACGCATCCATTTAACCCCAACTTTAGAGCACACTACACGGCCGAGTACGCAAAACAAAGCGACTACGCCGATGGCGACAAACGCATTGACGCACACTACTACAGAATTGGCGGTGGCTTAGGTTTTGATAACTTCAATTTCCGTGTAGATCAGGAATTATTATCAAGTAACGATAATGAATATGCATTCCAAACGCCATTTGGCACT
>JAKFEP010000071.1:0-2178 GCA_036675645.1 Methylotenera sp.
GCGCGTGAGTTTATGATGAAAGATGCTTATTCATTTCACACCAGTTTTGAAAGTTTAGAAAAAACCTACGTGCAAATGCACCAAACCTATAGCCAAATTTTTACGCGATTAGGGCTTAAATTCCGTGCAGTAAAAGCGGATTCTGGCGCAATTGGCGGCGATGGCTCACAAGAGTTTCATGTGCTAGCTGACAGCGGTGAAGACGCACTGGCTTATTGTGAAAATTCAGATTACGCGGCCAATGTGGAGTTGGCAGAAGCATTGCCACCTACCAATAGCAGAGCGGCTGCCGGCGATGTGATGCATGAGGTTGAAACGCCGAAACAAACTAGCTGTGAAGATGTGGCCAAGCTACTTAATATTGGCATCGAGAAAACCGTTAAGGCGATTGCCTTGATGGTTGAAAAAGGTGGAATCGACTTTTTTTACCTTGCCTTATTGCGCGGTGACCATCATTTGAATGAAGTCAAATTAGGTAAGTTGGAGGGCTTTGCTAATTTTCGTTTTGCGACTGAAGAAGAGATTCGCGCCGCTTTAAATTGCCCCCCAGGTTTTATCGGCCCGGTACAAGTGAGTTCAAACGTCACAGTGATTGCCGATAAAACCGTCGCATTGATGAGCGATTTTGTTTGCGGTGCTAACAAGCCTAAACACCACCTGGCAGGCGTTAATTTTGGCCGTGATTTGGCGGAGCCAGCACTAGTGGCAGATATTCGTAATGTGGTGGAAGGGGATGCTAGTCCCGATGGCAAAGGGTCATTAAGTTTATGTCGCGGCATCGAAGTTGGTCATATTTTCCAACTACGTAGTAAATATGCACAAGCTATGAATGCAACCTATCTGGATGAAACCGGTCAGACCCAAGTCATGGAAATGGGCTGCTATGGGATTGGCGTATCCCGTATTGTAGGTGCCGCGATTGAGCAGGGTAGTGACGAAAAGGGCATTATTTTTCCACTTAGCATGGCGCCGTTTGAAGTGGTAATTTGCCCAATTGGTATGGATAAGAGTGAATTGGTAAAAAATGCTGCTTACAAACTTTATGAAGAATGCAAAAAAGCTGGGTTGGATGTGCTGCTGGATGACCGCGGAGAGCGCCCTGGCGTGATGTTTGCCGAAAGTGATTTAATGGGGATTCCACACCGCATCGTGGTGGGTGAGCGTGGCTTAGCCGAAGGTAAAGTGGAATATAAAGCCAGAACTGCAACAGAGGCACAAAATTTGCTTAGTACTGGTGCAATTAATTTTATTCAAACAGCGATTAATGGTTAAACATAATTTACAAAAATTCTGTACAAAAATCTGCCAAGGCACTTTTTTAGTTGTTTTGATTTTTATGGCATCGGTATGCCATGCAGGCAATCAAAAAGAAGAGCAGTTATCGCATAGTGTGAAAGCACTCATGCAAAAATCCATCAGCGACTTAGGCGCGCCTAAACTCATGTTTGCGAGTGATATCGAAGGTCAGGCCTGGCTCGCTGAAATGTCAGAGCGCTTAAAAAAGCGACTACCTAACCAAGCCTATCGTGAAGAATTTTTAAGGTCAGTGCATTATGAAGCCACACGTGCCGGGCTAGACCCGCAAATGGTACTGGGGCTTATACAAGTTGAAAGTGCCTTTAAGAAATATGCGGTTTCAAGTGTAGGCGCACGCGGTTATATGCAGGTGATGCCGTTTTGGGTGCGGAACATCGGCGCTAAAGATCATAATTTGTTTCACTTAAAATTAAACTTGCGTTATGGCTGCACTATCTTAAGACATTATATTAATATTGAACGAGGCGATTTATACCGCGCACTTGGTCGTTACAATGGTAGCTTAGGCAAACCACAATACCCCAATTTAGTACTTAATGCGTGGCGTAAACATTGGGATTATGCTGCGCCTACCCTACAATCCACTGCCCAAGCCTCTTTCAAATAAAAATCACACCTACATAAAATACTTGTCAATTGCACCAAATTAGGGCTAGACTGCGCTTAGTTTAGCTATTTGAAGTTGGTGTTGTGCACTGATTCATCGCAAGCTTTGCCAACCTAAAATTGCTGGCTGAATTATTGGTATTAATTACTCAACACATTATTTTTACAAGAGTTTTACCATTTTTTAGGGAGAAAAAGTATGTCGAAGTTAACAGCATTGGCGTTAAGTATTGCAATTTTAGGTGGCGTGTGGGC
>JAKFEP010000179.1:0-14484 GCA_036675645.1 Methylotenera sp.
ACTTATATTTTGCCAATATCCACTAAAGTGGATATTGGATACTACCTTTTTGAATAAACTCGATTTTATACCCATCAGGGTCTTCAATAAATGCAATCACCAGTGTGCCATGCTTCATCGGCCCCGCCTCGCGCACTACTTTGCCGCCTTGGGCTTTTACCGCATCGCAAGCTTTGTAAGCATCATCCACTTCAATCGCCATATGGCCGTAGGCACCACCCATCTCGTAACTAGTTTTGCCATAATTGTAGGTCAGCTCTAACACCGTGTTGTCATACTCGTTGCCATAGCCCACAAATGCCAAGGTAAATTCACCATCTGGGTAATCACTGGTGCGCAGCAAACGCATACCCAACACCTTGGTATAAAAATCAATCGAACGCTGTAAATCACCTACTCGCAGCATGGTGTGTAATACCCGCATTTTTATTCTCCTTGATTACGCTTTAATGTGATGGTGTGATATTTCTGCATGAGTTGTTCCTGCGTTTCCACCACATCAGGGTTCAGCGGAATGCAATCGACTGGGCACACCACCACGCATTGTGGTTCATCAAAATGTCCCACGCATTCGGTGCATAAATTGGGGTTAATCTCGTAAATCTCTTGCCCCTGGTAAATGGCACCGTTTGGGCACTCCGGCTCACACACGTCGCAATTAATACAATCATCTGTAATATACAGTGCCACTATCTATCCTATTATCTTTCGTTATCCTATTTACACTTTGTCCAGCTTGGTCATGATGGCAGCTTCTACCATAGGCGACACAAACTGGTGCACATTACCACCCAATGCAGCCACTTCCCGCACTAAGGTAGATGACACAAACATATACTGTTCGGATGGTGTTAAGAATATGGTTTCTAACTTAGGGAACAGCTTGCGATTCATGCCTGCCAATTGAAATTCGTATTCAAAATCGCTGGCAGCACGCAGGCCACGTATCACCATTTGTGCTCCTTGTTCTTGTACAAATTCCATCAACAATCCACTAAACCCCACTACTTTAATATTCCCTGACTCTTTAAATATACTTTGTGCCAGACTAACGCGCTCCTGAAAGCTAAACAGCGTGCGCTTATTCGTGCTGCCCGCTACAGCCACAATGACCTCATCGAATAAAGCTGCGGCGCGATGCACAATATCTTCATGCCCCAAAGTAATAGGATCGAAGGTGCCAGGGTACACCGCAGTCAGTTTTTTATGCATTTTTTGTCCCTATTCAGCTATTAGTGTTTGCGATGAGCAAATGATAAACCACATTGCCCGCTTTGCCACGCTTTTGCACTTGCCAGACATCGTCATCTTGCAGCGCATATTCCGCTTCAACATACACCCTGCCGTTAAGTGCAAGATGCTGTTTTAACAGCGGCAATAGTTGTGGCAGCCAACTCTTATTGTAAGGTGGATCGCAAAAAATAATATCGAACAGCTGTTTATTTTGGCTCAAAAAAACCAGCGCATCCTGCTGCAAAATCAGCATATTAATAGCGTTAAGCAGCGTTTCATTTTGCTTTAAAGCTTTAAATGCAACGCCAGACTGCTCAATCATGGTTACGCTTTTGGCATTACGCGACAACGCCTCAAAACCCATTGCACCGGTTCCTGCAAACAGATCAAGACAGGTTTTTCCTGTTAAATCCTGCCCTAACCAATTAAATACGGTTTGACGTACACGGTCTGGTGTGGGGCGCAACCCTTCAACCGTTGGGAATTTTAGGATGCGACTGCGCCAAACACCCGCATTGATACGGACTTGATTGAAATTTCCATGTTTTTTAGCAGGTGTGGATTTCGACAAGGTTAAGACTCAAAGCAAAACCCCATTTTAACGCGATATGACTTTATTTGCCTAAGGCACAGACGGCAAATTTATCAGCACATTTACTGCGCTATTTATTAATTGTTGGCGCTGCTACTGCGCGTCTCTTTTGGTCGTCACACTTATTGTGCACCGACTATCACGCTGACAAAGTCTTGCGGTTTAATGCGACGTTGAAACGCATCCTTAATTTCTTTCGAGGTTACCTTAGCGACTTGTTTATTAAAATCTTCCAGGTAAGTCAGTGGCAATCGGTGAAAACCAATTAAAGAAAGGTAATCTAGAATTTTGGCGTTACTATCAATCCGCATCGGGAAGCCCCCAATAATATTATCTTTAGCCGCTTTCAGCTCTTTTTCCGTCACGCCATTAGCAATAAATTTGGCAATAGTGGTGTTCACCACTTTTGTCGCCTCTTCAGCTTGTTCTTTTTTGGTTTGCAGGCCAATTTGAAAGGGCCCTAACTCGGCCATCGGCATAAAGTAGCTATACACGGAATATACCAGGCCGCGCTTTTCACGTACTTCTTCGGTCAATCGCGATACAAAACCGCCACCGCCCAATATGTAATTACCTAGATACAACGCAAAGTAATCGGCATCGCCACGTTTAATACCTGGGTAACCCATAAGGATATGCGCTTGGCTGGCAGGATGTACTATACGTTGCGTACTGGCGGCTGATGGATACGTCACTTCTGCGATTTTTGGCACGGCCACGCCTTGTGGCAAGCCTTTTGCCGCATCCTCGGCGATTGTTTTTGCTTGCGCTTCTGTCATATCGCCTATCAGCGCTATCACTGCGCTTTTGGCGGTGTAATAAGTATTGTAAAACGCAATCAAATCGTCACGTTTCATCGCGTTAATGGTTTCAATCTCGCCACTTTCATCCAATCCATAAGGGTGATTTGGGTATAACGCCTGCATAAATGCTTTGTTGGATATGCTTTCTGGCTGGGTGGCAGATTCTTGCAATCCAGCCACAATACGTGTTTTTTCACGCTCCAAAATGGCTTGTGGGAAGTCTGGTTTATGCAAAATTTTATTGAAAGTTTCTAATGCTTTCGTACTTTCACTGCTAAGCGTGCGCAGCTTAAACGCCGCACGGTCTACGTCTAATTCACCGCCTAAAATTGCACCTATGTCGGCAAATTTATTAGTAAGAACTTCCTCGCTCATGCCGTCTGCGCCTAGCGTCATCAAGTAGCGGGTGACGCCCGCTACACCAGACGTGGCTTTGGTGTCGCGTGCACTCCCAGCAGGAAAATTCACCGCCATATCGATAATCGGCAAATCGTGATTCTCAACAAAATACACTTGCGCACCCGTGCTGGTTTGCCAGTGATTAATTTTAACGGCAGCGTTGGCTACAAGGTTAAACGAAACGAGTAATAAGACTAAAGCAGATTTAAAAAACATTTTTTATTCTCTATTTTTTAATGGGCGTGAGGCTGACCGACAGGTTTGGCGTTCGGATCTATCGGCTGCGGGTCGAGCGTGGCCACCGTCATATTGTCTTTAATGAGGTATTTCTTGGCCACCGCCTGAATTTGCTCAGAGGTGACCGCTTTTAGTTTTTCAGGGTACTCTTTAAGCAGACGCCAACTGTAGTTCATCGTTTCCAACTGGCCAATTTGCATGGCTTGGTAGAACATACTGTCACGCTGATACACATCCGCCGCAATCACCGCCGCTTTTACGCGGTCTAGCTCTTGCTGTGTCACGCCGCCAGTTTTAATCAGCTCTATTTGGTCGATTAAAGAGGCTTCTACATCGGCAACTGTTTTGCCCTCACCGGGCGTTGCTACCAGTTCAAACAAAGATTCGCGCCCTCTGGAAGTGCTGTCGTAGCCCGCACCAACATCAAGTGCTATTGAGGTCTCACGTACCAGTTTTTGGTTTAACCTGGCTGAATCATTGCCACTAAGCACCCCTGCCAGCACATCCAGTGCATATGGCTCCCAGTCTTGCTCCGCAGTTGGCTTGCTTGATAATTCAGGGCCAGCTAATGTCGGCGTATGAAAGCCCATTGCCAAATAAGGCAACTTGCCGGGTGCTTTCACCACCAAACGACGCTCACCCATTTGTGGTGGCTCGGTTTGCGGTTTGCGTACAGGCAGTTTCTTGGCTTTCAGTTTACCAAAATGTAACTTGGCCAGCTTCACGACTTCTTGCGCTTTCACATCACCCACCACTACCAAAGTCGCATTATTCGGCGCATACCAATTGTTGTACCATTCACGCGCATCCGCCGCAGTCATATTTTCCAGATCATTCATCCAGCCCACCACGGGCCGCGCATAAGGATGTGCTTTAAATGCAGTGGATTGAAATTGCTCATTCACACGTGATTGTGGTTTATCCTCGGTACGCCAGCGCCGCTCTTCCATCACCACCTTGATCTCTTTGGCAAACTCTTCGTCAGTAATCACCAAGTTCGCCATACGGTCAGCTTCCAGCTTCATGGCTAGCGGTAAATGGCTTTTCTCTAATTGTTGGAAATAGCAGGTGTAGTCTTGCCCGGTAAAGGCATTTTCTTTGCCCCCCGCTGCAGCGATGATGCGTGAAAATTGGCCTGCAGGTACTTTTTTGGTGCCTTTGAACATCATGTGTTCCAGCACATGTGCGACACCTGTTTTGCCATTTACTTCATCAAGTGCACCTGCCCTGTACCACACTTGCGAAACCACCACCGGGGCACGGCGGTCTTCTTGTACAATAATTTTCATGCCATTGTTTAGTTTAAACTCTTGAATCTCAGCCATTGCCACCATGGGCAACAACGCTAAGCTTAATAGCAGGATTTTTATTTTTAGCACAAGGCAATCTTTCTAAATCAGGATGGGTTTGAATCAACACACTAATGACACGCACCAATTTAGTTTAGTTCGTGCGCGGCTGCCAGTTTACGACTAAAATAACGCGTAATGAATAGTTAAAGCAGAATTATGTTTGATTTTTTTAAGAAAAAACCTGCAGATGTTGCTAAGCCAAGCCCATCTCAAGTACCAGAGCCAATTACACCAGACCCAGTTCAAGAAGTGACTTCCCCAGCAGAAGTCGCAGCTGTGCCAGAAAGCGCGCCAGTAGTCGTAGAAAAACCAAGCTTTACTCAGCGCTTAAAACAAGGGCTAAGTAAAACCCGTCAGCAATTAGGCGGTCAGCTAAACAGTCTATTTGGTGGCGGCAAGATTGAAACTGATACCTACGAAGAACTGGAAACGATCTTATTGACCAGTGATATTGGTGTGGCAGCTACCCAACGGCTGTTAGACAACTTAAAAAAACGCGTCAAACGTGAAAATCTGCAAGACACCAGCGCTTTAAAGCTAGCGTTAAAAGCTGAGTTATTGGCAGTTCTAGAACCTTTGCAAGCACCGCTGCAGACCAATAATCATGCACCTTTTGTTATTATGCTGGCAGGCGTCAACGGCGCTGGAAAAACCACCACCATCGGCAAACTGGCCAAGCTATTTCAAGCGCAAGGCAATAGCGTGTTGATTGCCGCGGGAGACACATTTAGAGCGGCCGCGCGCGAACAATTGCAAGTGTGGGGTGAGCGCAATAATGTCACGGTGATTGCCAGTGAAGGTGGCGACCCAGCGGCAGTTATTTTTGATGCAGTTAATTCTGCCATTGCCAAGAAGATTGATATTGTCATCGCTGATACGGCTGGCAGGCTACCCACCCAAATGCACTTAATGGATGAAATTAAAAAAGTGCAGCGCGTCATCGGCAAGGCCCTACCAAACGCTCCGCATGAGATTTTGTTGGTGATAGATGCCAATACTGGACAAAATGCAGTCAGCCAAGTGAAAGCGTTTGACGACGCACTGGGTGTGACTGGACTGGTGCTAAGCAAGTTAGATGGCACGGCCAAAGGTGGCGTCATTGCAGCTATCGCAGAAGCGAGGCCTATTCCGATTCGCTATATTGGCATTGGCGAAGCGATAGACGATTTGCGGCCGTTTAGTGCTCAGGAATTCACCGATGCGCTTTTTGATTAGCTATAATTCATTATGATTACCTTTGACCAAGTCACCAAACGCTATCCTGGAAGCCACGAGGCATTAAGCTCTGTGAGTTTTGCTATTGAGCAAGGCGAGATGGTATATGTCACTGGTCACTCAGGCGCTGGCAAAAGTACCTTGCTTAAACTCATGGCGGCAATTGAGCGGCCCACTTCTGGCACAGTACTTATAAACAACCAGAACGTCAGCAAGTTAAAAGAGGCAACGCTGCCTTATGTGCGGCGCAAGTTTGGCTTGGTGTTTCAAGATCATAAATTGCTGTACGACCGCAATTGTTTTCATAATGTGGCATTGCCGTTGGCGATTAATGGCATCACTGGCACAGAAGCCGGCAAACGCATTCGCGCCGCACTCGATAAAGTGGGCTTGCTAAACAAAGAAAAAGCCATGCCAATTACCTTGTCTGGTGGCGAACAACAACGCTTGGCAATCGCACGGGCAGTGGTTTCCAGGCCAAGCATATTAATTGCCGATGAGCCTA
This sequence comes from Methylotenera sp., assembly GCA_036675645.1. Taxonomy (GTDB): domain Bacteria; phylum Pseudomonadota; class Gammaproteobacteria; order Burkholderiales; family Methylophilaceae; genus Methylotenera_A. The sequence continues at coordinate 6,337 of JAKFEP010000179.1, forward strand.
CGGGCAATTTAGACCGCAATTACGCCGAAGACATCATGACTTTGTTTACCGCGTTTCAACAAGTCGGCGTTACTGTGATTATTGCCACACATGATGCACTGGGACAGTTAAATTCAGGAAATCAGGCTAACCCCAAAAACCAAGTCTTACAGCTTAATCAAGGTCGGCTGGTGAGCCTAGACCATGGCAAACTAGCAAAAACAGAGGTTAGTGCATGAACGCCTGGGGCTACTCTTGGTTTTCGCACCACTTGCAGGCGCTTGAATTGGTGCTGCGTCGCTTTAAAAGCAATAGGCTGAATACGCTGCTCATTTGCCTGGCAATTGGTGTGACGTTGGCACTGCCAAGCATACTATATGCGGTGTTAGACAGCGTAAGCGGCCTTGCCAATCACGTCAAAACAGAGTCACAAATAAGCGTATTTTTAACCACTCAACACAGTGAAGACAGTATTGCTAACATTAAAGCTGCGCTAGAAAAAAACGGAGCCATCAAAAACTTTGAATTTGTCAGCAAGCAAGATGCACTGGCTAAACTACAAGCCGCGGACAGCAATAACGAAGTGCTTAACTCGCTAGAAGATAACCCTCTTCCAGATGCCTTCTTTGTGGAGCCCAAGCAATTAGATACAGCTAGTATAACCAGCCTTCAAGCAGAGTTACGCCTGCTTGAAGGTGTGGGAGACGTCGTAGTAGATGGTGCTTGGTTGAAACGCTTGAGTTACTTAATTCTACTGGGCAAGCAAGCCATGTGGATTGTCACTAGTTTGCTGGCATTTGCGCTAGTCGCCGTTATCGGCAACACCATCCGCATGCAAATTTTAACGCAGCAGGCTGAGATTGAATTAAGTCGCCTGATTGGCGCCACAAAAAACTTTATCCGCAGACCATTTTTATATGCTGGCGCACTTTATGGTTTATTTGGTGGGCTATTTGCACTATTAATTACTTTTGTAGTCATTTTTCTTTTTAACCGCTCTATCGCACCAATTGCAGCAGAATACGAAAGCAATTTTTTACTCAATATTCCTAATGTCTCCACCTGTGTCAGTATTTGCCTGCTGTCATTTTTTGTTGGTTTGTTATCTGCTTACTTTGCTGTTTCAAAATCCCTCTATCACGCTACAAAATAAATGTTACAAAACTTTACGTTTTTGAAACTTTTTGCATCTAGCACTCTCATAATCAGAGTGCTAAAATAATACTTGCTATAACTTGATTGTTTATTAATTTATTTAAGGAGCTTTACCATAAACGCTTTAACCATACCGTCAATTTCGTCTCTTGATAGCTTTGATCAGTACATGCGTGCGATTAAGGCCTTTCCGCTATTGAGCGCAGAGGAAGAGCGCGACTATGCCACGCGCTTAAAAAACGACAATGACTTGGAAGCTGCACAGATGCTCATCGTGTCGCATCTACGCTTAGTTGTGAGCATTGCACGTGGCTACATGGGTTATGGCTTACCACAAGCAGATTTAATTCAAGAAGGTAACATTGGCTTAATGAAGGCGGTAAAACGCTTCGACCCAGACCGTGGCGTGCGCCTGGTATCCTTTGCCATGCATTGGATTAAAGCCGAAATAAACGAATTTATTGTGCGCAACTGGCGCCTAGTTAAAACAGCGACCACCAAAGCACAACGCAAACTATTCTTTAATTTACGCAGCATGAAAAAAGGCATGGGCTCGTTGCAGCCATCTGAAGTTAATCACATTGCAAAAGAACTGAACGTGAAGCCCGAAGAAGTGCTGGAGATGGAATACCGCTTAAACGGGCACGAAATTTCGCTGGATGCGCAAATTGATGATGACGGTGATGAAAGCTTTAGCCCAATTGCTTATTTAGAGGATGAAAGCCCAGAGCCTTCTGAGCATTTGGAAATTAAGCAAACCGAAACTGCACAATCGGTTGGTTTAAGCAAAGCGCTTGAAAGTTTAGATGACCGTAGCCGTCGCGTCCTAGAGGCGCGCTGGTTAACAGAAAGCACTACGCTAACCTTGCACGACTTGGCAGCCGAGTTTGGTGTTTCTGCAGAGCGTATCCGCCAGATTGAGCAAAAAGCCATGCAGAAAATTAAAGGCATGTTGCTAGCGGCTTAATAAACCTAATCGTCATTAATAAAAAAAGCCGACTTAAAGTCGGCTTTTTTTATTTGCTATCTAACCTAAGCGGCTTTTACTTCAGCTTCGCTTTCATAAGCTAAGGCATTGCCCATATGCTGGCGTAATATCTGCAAATCGGCCATCTGTGCACGAATGCTTTTTTCAATATTTTCCAGTTCTAAAATACGGTCTTCCAAAGTATCGGTCGCTTTGTAAATACGTTTAATACTCTCTAAACGACGACGTAATTGCAGTTGGTGCTCACGCACTTGCGATTCCATTGGTGCAATAACTGCTTTTAACCAATTTTCCACATCACGATTTGCCACTTCATACACATGAATAACGCGACTGGCCAAGGTTTCAAAAAACTTGGTGGTCAACGTCATTTTTTCGTTGGCAATCATGTTAAACGCGGTGTTAAATTGCTCTTTATAAGCACGCTCTAGCTTAGCCAGTTCTTTTTGGTAACGCAACGTAGAAAAAGCGGGTGGTTCGGATTTACGCAAGCCATGCTCCTTACTGAACTTGTCGTACATCACGTCCATCATTTTCTTAATCTCATCTATCTGCGCATCAGATGACACTAAACGGCCTTTTAAATCAGTAAAAAACTGATCCATGGCATCTCGAATAGTTTTGGTAAAGCTAGCATTCACCATGGTTTCACGCGTGGTATGCACTTGAACTTTTAGCGCTTCCATCCCCAGCAAAGTAAACAGCTTATTGGTTTGCTGTGAGAACACGCTGCGTAAGGCCTGAAAACGTTGCAATCCCTTTTCAAAGTTTTCTTTATCTATTTTTACCTTGTTCATCATGTGTTCAACCACATCTTCGTTCTTACCGCGCAAGCCACGCAACTCTTCCAGTTGCTCGACTACACCTGCTACGCGAGAATCTAATATCATGTTGGAGTTGCCGATTAAATCTTCAATCTCGTTTTTAGTGTTGTCGCGTACAATTTCTTTTTTAGATGGAATCAGCTCATCAGAAAGTGCTTTTTCCAATTCTGGCAAACGGCTTTGCGCTAGCAAAGCGTCATCACCATTAATTTTTGCCAGTAAGCCTTTTTGCGCTGAGGTCGGGAAAATCTGATTATTTTCCAAACCAAGCAATTCAGCACTGGTTCTAACCTGCTTAGCGATTTCTTTTTCAATATCTGCTTCGTTTTTCAGCTCATCCCACAAGCCATCAATTTTATTCAATACTGCCAAACGGCCTTTTTGCTTCCAACGCGTACCGCTAATGTATTGACGCCATACATCAATTTCTGATTTAGTCACGCCAGTATCTGCGGCCAAAATAAATAACACTGCATGTGCGTTTGGCAGCATGTTTAACGTTAGTTCTGGCTCGGTACCAATCGCGTTCAAGCCTGGAGTATCTAAAATGACCAAGCCCTGTTCCAGCAATGGATGCGGAAAGTTAATCACGGCATAACGCCAGCTTGGAATATCAATGGTGCCGTCTTTATTTAAGCTCATGGCATCATCGCTGCTATTCGGATCAAACAAGCCAAACTTTTCTGCTTCTTCGGCAGTAACGCGCTTAGTACTGCTCACCTCTTTAAATGCAGCCACCATGCTGTCATTATTGTCCACCTCAAACGCAACTGTGTGCCATTCGTCAGGGTAGCGTTTATATTCCGTGGTAGTGGCATCTGAAGCGCGCGTTTCAATCGGCAACATCATAATGGAGGTAGGTTTGGCTGCATCGTACAGTAATTCAGTCGGGCACATGGTGGTGCGGCCAGCACTAGATGGCAGCAGACGTTGACCATAATCAGCAAAGAAAATCGCGTTAATCAGCTCAGATTTACCACGAGAGAACTCGGCCACAAACGCAACGTTGAGCTTATCCTCGCGTAATCTTTCTAGTAAATTTGTGATGCGTTGGTCTATCTGCGCATCGTTTAGCTCCTGCTCGTTTAACCAGCTGCGATAATCACAAATACTATCAACTAGCGCCTTTCTCCACTCAGAGTAAGCTGCGAACTGATGCGCTAATTTATTTTCTGCCATGTTTAATTATCCCTAAAAGCTGAAAATTTCCAAAAACAGGTATCGTTGTTGGCTACTTTTATGCGTAAACTGATGCTTATTTTTTTACATTTGAACTCTATCATGAGCCTATCAATATTCAAATAAATCAGTGCCATCTTAATTCTGTTTTAATGCAATTTCTGACAAAAGGTTAGTTTTTAGCAACAAACGGTTAATTGCCAATAAAAAATGTGGTAAAAAGCCCTAACCTATTAGCTAACAGGCATGTTCTGCTATCATCCTAACTTATCCATTTAAAGCAGTTTTATGAGCGGCCTACACCCCAATTCACCTAAGCCTATTGATATTCGCCTGCATCAAGCCTCGCGCTTGTTGGAGATTAAATTTGATAACAATACCGAGTGCATGTTGAGCTGTGAATTTTTGCGCGTGTACTCGCCAAGTGCAGAAGTGCGTGGTCACGGCGCTGGCCAAGAAACGCTGCAAATTGGCAAACAAGATGTCAATATTACCGCTATAGAACCCATCGGCAATTATGCGATCAAGCTGGTGTTCTCTGACGGCCATGACACAGGTTTATATTCATGGGATTATTTGTATTATCTGGGTGAACATTATGAAGCGATGTGGCAAGATTATATTGCCAAGCTTGAGATGGCTGGGCATAAAAGAACTTCGTAATTCAGGAACGACTAAATGACAAAAGACAACTTACATCAATCCACGCATTTTGGTTTTAAAACCGTTGAAGAAGCTGAAAAACAGCAAAAAGTAGGAGAAGTCTTTCATTCGGTTGCCAGCAAGTATGACGTGATGAACGATGTCATGTCAGCAGGACTGCATCGTGGCTGGAAACGCTTTGCCGTTGAGGTCAGCGGCGTAAAGCTGGGCGATAGCGTGCTGGATATTGCGGGCGGCAGTGGGGATTTATCTAAGCTTTTTGCAAAAAAAGTGGGGGCAAATGGCTCAGTCACTTTAACTGACATTAATGCGAGCATGCTGGCGGTTGGTCGTGATCGTATGCTGGATGCTGGCCTCAATGTACCAGCCATGCAGTGCAATGCTGAAGCACTGCCGTTTGTGGATGGCCAGTTTGATTGCGTAATTGTGGCGTTTGGCCTACGCAATATGACGCACAAGGACATTGCACTAAAAGAAATGCTGCGCGTGCTTAAAGTGGGCGGCCGATTATTAGTGTTAGAGTTTTCTAAAGTATGGCAGCCACTGGAAAAACTTTACGATGCATATTCATTTAAGCTGCTACCCTTTATGGGCAAACTCATCGCCAACGATGCAGAAAGCTACCAGTATTTAGCCGAAAGTATTCGCATGCATCCCGACCAGGAAACCCTGAAGCAAATAATGTTGGATGCAGGGTTTGGCAAAGCGGATTATTACAATTTAAGTGCGGGTGTTGTAGCCTTGCACAAAGGTTATAAACTTTAAACGCCTATGTTTAAACCAATCGCTACGCGTTTTTTGCAGCACATTACCAGCCAAAACCAATGGTCAAAATCCTATCTCACGCCTTTTGCAGGCAAGGTGGTGCAGTTTGATTTTGTACTGATCAAAACAAATGTACAAATTCTGGAAGATGGCAGTTTAGCTATCGCGGGAGACAATTATAATCAAAACGCTGCGCCAGAAGCCAGCATCCACCTTCCTCCCAGCCTTGTCCTGCGAATAATGGCGGGCGATGAAGCCGCAAAAATGCAAATTAAGATAGAAGGCGATGCTCATTTTGCGACAGAATTCAGCAAGGTGTTGCAAAACATGCGCTGGGATATTGAAGAGGATTTGAGTCGTTTTACCGGTGATATTGCTGCCAGTAAAATTGGCAGCACTAGCAAAAAAATACTGCATACGGCCAAACAACAAACTATCAATACGGCAGAAATGCTCAGCGAGTATTGGCAAGAAGAAAAAAATATCTTAGCCAAAAAGCGTCATGTAGAAACCTTTAACGCCAATGTAGATACCCTTGTGGCTGATGTCGCACGCTTTGAAAAACGCATGCAAAAGCTTATGAAAAAACTAGATAAAACTCAAGACGAAAGCTCCCAATAAATGCGTTATTTTCGTTTGCTGCATATTTTCTGGGTATTTCTGTGGTTTCGACTCGATGACTTTATTGCAGAGCGCAAAGCGTTCAAGCCATTACATACGCTCATTAAAGTGGCCATGTGCTGGCGCAGGCCACAGCAGAATCAGGGGGTTCGCCTACGTTTAGCGTTAGAAAAGTTGGGGCCGATTTTTGTAAAATTTGGCCAAATGCTCTCCACACGGCGTGATTTATTGCCACAAGATGTTGCGGATGAACTCGCCAAGTTGCAAGACCAAGTGCCACCCTTTGATTATGCAGCCGTGCAAGCCAGTATAGAAGCGGCGTTTGGGGCGCCTATTCATAGTATTTTCCCGGCATTTGAACAAACGCCCGTGGCCAGCGCCTCAGTGGCACAAGTGCATTTTGCTGAACTCGCCGATGGCAAGGAAGTCGCGGTAAAAGTGCTGCGCCCGAGTATCGATCAAATCATTCACCGAGATATTGCATTACTGAAATTATTAGCGTGGTTGCTACAGGCAGTGTCATCAGAAGGCAAGCGTCTGAAGCCGCAGGAAATTGTAAGTGAGTTTGCCCGGCATACTGAGCATGAGCTCGACCTCACTTTGGAAGCTGCCAATTGCAGCCAACTAGCACGTAACTTTACCGATAAACGCCTGTTGATCCCCGAAGTATATTGGGATTTCTGCCGCAAACAAGTGATGACGATGCAGCGGATGTATGGTACGCCGGTAAGCCAAATAGATGCATTGCGTGCCAGCGGCATTAACATCACCCAACTCGCGCACGATGGCGTTGAAATATTTTTCACCCAAGTATTTCGCGATGGCTTTTTTCATGCGGACATGCACCCTGGCAACATTCAAGTGGTAACTGAAGGCCCACATAAAGGCAAATTTATTGCACTGGATTTTGGCATAATGGGTGCGCTATCTGATACCGATAAGTATTACCTTGCGCGCAATTTTTTAGCATTTTTTAATCGCGATTACCGCGATGTTGCAGTGGCGCATATCGAATCGGGATGGGTGCCTGCAGATACCAATGCTGATGAACTAGAAACCAACATCCGTGCTATTTGTGAACCGATTTTCGATAAGCCGCTGAAAGACATTTCATTTGGCAGAACCTTGTTAAGCTTATTCCAGATGTCGCGCCGTTTTGGTGTCGTAATACAACCGCAACTGGTAATGCTACAAAAGACGCTGCTAAATATTGAAGGTTTAGGCCGTGACTTAGACCCCAATATTGACCTGTGGCAAAGCGCAAAACCATTTCTAAACCGTTGGATGAGCGAGCAAGTGGGCTGGCGCAGTGTGGTAAAAAACCTGAAGAAAGAGCTGCCATTCATTGTTCAATATGCGCCGCAAATGCCGCGATTGGTACATCAATTTTTAAACCAGCAAACACAAGCTGAGCATGACGCGCCTATGCGTGAAAAAATTGATTTGTTGATTAAAACCCAGCAAAAACAGGCACGCTGGCAAAAGCTTTTAACTTGGGCTATCATTTTCGCTGTTTTGCTGCAAACCATCTTGGTTTTAAGTTTCTTTATCCCTTACAAATATTAGTGAGTACATAACTGTATGTTAGTTTGGTTTGTTATCGCCTATTTAATGGTATCGATTGCGATTGGCTTGGTGGCTTCTACACGCGTGCATAACACCAAAGATTACGCTGTAGCAGGTCGTCACTTGCCGTTACCGGTAGTAACAGCCACCGTATTTGCCACTTGGTTTGGTGCAGAAGCGGTGTTTGGGGTTTCTGCCACTTTTGTGCAAGAAGGTGTGAATGGTGTAGTGGCAGACCCATTTGGGTCGAGTATGTGCTTGGTTTTGGCCGGCTTTTTCTTTGCCACCCAACTTTACAAACTTAACATCATCACGCTCGGCGATTTTTACCGCATGCGTTACAACAGGTCTGTAGAAGTGCTTACCACCATCGCCATCGTCATTTCGTACATGGGTTGGGTAGCTGCG
>JAKFEP010000175.1:0-2068 GCA_036675645.1 Methylotenera sp.
GTGTTAGCATCAAATTCGCCAGCAAACTTATCGCCCTGATAGCGCAAGTATGATTCCATTTCGAACTCAACATCGAAGCCGTATTTAATTTTGTCTTTCAGCTTGCGACCAAACTTTTCGCCCATGGCATCGTCACTTAAATAAGTGATATGACCGAGCATGCGCGCAATGCGCAAGCCACGGCGCGGTACCGTGTTATGCGCATAATAGTCGCCTGCGTAAAATTCAGGGTCAGTAATAATCGCTTGGCGCGCTACTTCGTTAAATGCCATATTCTGTGCAGTTAAATTGGGCGCACTGGCAATCACTAATGCATGCTTAACGCGCTGCGGGAAAGCAATCGTCCATTGCAGTGCTTGCATGCCACCTAAGCTGCCGCCAATCACTGCGGCTAATTGCGTAATCCCTAAATTGTCTAATAAACGCGCCTGCGTATCTACCCAATCTTCTACAGTGACAATTGGGAAGCTTGCACCATAATGTTCTTTACTGTTTGGTTTAAGGCTACTTGGGCCGCTGGAGCCGTGGCAGCCACCTAAATTGTTTAAGCCAATCACAAAAAACTTGTTGGTATCTAACGGTTTATTTGGGCCAATTAAGTTATCCCACCAGCCTGCATTTTTGTCGGTTTCGGCGTATTTACCCGCGACATGATGATTGCCCGATAGGGCATGACAGATGAGCACAGCATTGCTTTTACTGGCATTCAGCGTGCCGTAAGTTTCGTACACCAAATCAAATTGCGGCAATACCGCACCGCTTTTTAGCGTCAGGGACTCATTAAAATGGGCAGTTTGTGCAGCGACGATACCAACAGAACCGATGCCAACCGAATTTGTAGCCAAAGAATTATTAGAAAGATTGCTCATAGGGTAATTATACTATGACGGCCTTTATTCAGCCATGCAGCCCATTATTGAGTTATACAACCAAGCGTCACGCGATTAATTCCCGCTAAATCTTGGGCATGACTAATGTGGCTGAAGCCAGCTTGCATTAATAGTGCTGCGACTTTTTCGGCTTGATTATAGCCATGCTCCAATAACAGCCAGCCTTGCGCGTTAAGATATTGTGGCGCTTGGCTGATGATTTTTCTAATATCATCTAAACCATCTTGTCCTGACACCAGCGCAGATATTGGCTCAAAACGTAAATCACCCTGCTTTAAATGGGCATCGTTAGCTTCAATATAAGGCGGATTGCTGACGATAATATCGAAATTTTGTTGGTAATTTTTTTGGCTTAAAGCTGAAAACCAATCACTGACTATAAATATTACGTTAGGTATTTTTAAGCTTTGCGCGTTCTCAATGGCAATATCTAGCGCTACTTGCGAAGCGTCAAGCGCCAATACAGATGCTTGCGGACGGTGTTTGGCAATGGCTAATGCGATTGCACCGGTGCCTGTACCAAGGTCACAAATATTTGAGTTTTTTTCCAGTGGAATTTTAGCGAGGGCAGCGTCAACCAGTGTTTCAGTATCAGGCCGTGGAATCAGTGTGGTGGACGTAACTTTAAGGCTTAAACCGTAAAATTCACGCATACCCAAAATATAGGCAATCGGCTCACCATTTGCACGACGGTTAATCAGATCCCTATAAGCCGCATGGATATTGGCTTCCAGAGCATCGTTTTGATGTGATATCAACCACGCCCGATTCACCTTTAACAAATTTTGTAAAAGTAGCTGAGCTTCCAACTTCGCTTCGCTGCTATTTATGTGTTCTGCTAGCGAGGTTTGCGCAGCATGCAAAGCTGCCTCAATCGTCATGCTTGGTCTTCATCACGCTTAATTATCGTTACGCCTGATTATTGTTAAATTTAATTATCTTCACCTAGGCTCGCCAGCAAATCAGCTTGATGTTCAGCCATCAGCGCGCCAATCAGCTCGTCCATATCGCCTTCGGTAATCGCGTCAATTTTATATAAGGTGAGGTTGATGCGATGGTCGGTAATGCGGCCTTGCGGATAGTTGTAGGTTCTAATTCTCTCGCTACGGTCGCCACTGCCAATCAAGCTTTTACGCTCAGAAGCAATCGCACTATTTTGCGCGTCTACTTGTTTGGCT
>JAKFEP010000048.1:0-14355 GCA_036675645.1 Methylotenera sp.
ATTTAAAAATTGGTTATCTGCCAAATTCACAAAAAATTGTGCTGTGGCAGAATCGGGATCAGCTGTGCGTGCCATGGCGATGGTACCTAACTCATTTAATAAGCCGTTATTGGATTCATTGACAATTGGTGCGCGCGTGTTTTTTTCAGTTAAATCACGCTCAAAGCCACCGCCTTGAATCATAAAACGGTTAATCACACGATGGAAAATCGTGTTTTCATAAAAACCATCTTTTACATATTGTAAAAAATTCGATACCGTTTTGGGTGCTTTTTCTGGGTAAAGTTCTACAGTAAAGTTTCCTTGAGAGGTTTCAAAAATCACACTGGGAGCCGCATAGATATTCGTTGATAAGGCTGTGATTATAATGAGTACAAACGTTCTAAAGCTGTGCATTAATTTAATTTCCATGAGGTAAAAATTTAGATGAAATTGCTGTTTAACCAGCACCTTCGTAGATGATTTTCCAACTATTGTTTTCATTAATCCAATATTGGCGCTTACGCATTTTATTTTGCAAGTTGGGGCTTTTAAAATCTTGCTCAAAATTGACGACCACCATTGGTTCAGTGAGGCCATGTGCTTTGTGCTCACCGGGGTAACCAAACATACTGACATCGTTAATTTGGATGGCTACTTTGGGTTTGGCCGCTTGAATGCCGCGTTTGTAATCAGCCCATTTTTGTAGTCCGCCATCGTTGTAAAAGAACTTTTTAGAATAGTGGCTCAAATACGCATCGGTATTTTGCGCCACCCAATCTTTACGCCATTTTTCCAGTGCATTTCCCAGTGCTTGTTTGCTAGCGTTTATCGCTTCTAATTGATTTTGAGCCTGATCTTTCTCCAGCCATTCTAAGTTATCGGCAATCACAACTGGCACTCTGCCAGCTTTCAAAATCGGGGCAAGTGCGTTTAAATCTGGGTTACTAAGCACAACGCAGCCATCGCTGGCACGTGGCGGACGGCTGTAAGTATTGGTAGGTGTACCGTGCAACCATATACCAGAGCCATTTTTTTTCTGATGCTGGTCTAATTCATTAGGGTAGTCCAGTGGATACGCACCATCCCCATAAAAATCATCAAGCTGCCGATTGAGTTTGCCGCTAGCGAAGTACAAACCCAGTGGAGTGCGCTTATCGCCTTCAACTTGTTTATTGGCGCCATTTTTGCCGATCGTCACATAATAGTCGGCCACATATTGCAATCCATTATCCACTTTTTTGTATACAAACAGGCGTGATTTCGAGGTGTCCACCACAATTAAATGTGATTGGCCTGCGCCAAACTGCACTAATAAATTAGGTTGCTGTGATATTTTTTTTGTTGATAAGTAATACTCGATACGGGTGCGCGCTTCATCACGCAGGCCATTTAGTTCATCTTTGTTTGTAGCACTATCTTTGCTATCACTAGAAGCTCCAAACGCTTCTAATCCCCGTCCTTGTGCCGTAAGTAAATCGCCACGGATCAAATAGGCCAGCTTGAAGTTAGGCGCAGCACGGATGAGCTCATTGACGGTATTGAAGGCCTGTTTGTTTTTGCCTTCAGTAATTTCCAGCAAGCTCTTTACCAGCAAGCTTTCCACCAAATTACTGCCCAGTTTTTTAGCTAACAACTGGTCTGTCATGCTGCCGTGATTAATCGCGGTGGCATTCCAGGGCAATACAACACATGCGGCTACAGCAACAGCTTTTAAAAAAAACTTGGTTTGGATCAATGGCATTTCAACTTTGGTGTATTCCAATAATATGGCAACTTAATTCGATGCTATTTCCTGGTCAATTAACCAAGCGCCATTCACTTTTTTAAGTAACAACGTTTTATTGGTGCGAATTGGTTTACCGTTTGCCGTATAAATTTGCTTAAAGCTCATTTTTGCATTATCAGCGTCTTCAAGCGTTACTTTTGGGTTGGTAATTTCTACGCTAATGCTAGCTGGTTTGCTGATGCGGTCGCGACGTGTCTGTTCCCATGTTTTACGGCTTTCACCTTTAGCCGGTTTAAAGCTATCGGCGTAACTGGCAAAATAGCTGTCTAGGTTTTTATCAGACCATGCCTTTGCCCAACTATTCACGGCATCGCTAATATTTTGTTCATCACCAGCACCGGTATTTGCCACGGGCTCGGCGGCTTTAGCAGGCTCAGGTTTTTTATCCGCCGGACGAATCGGCTTAGTGTTTGTAGGGCTGGATTTGCCTGATTTTGCATCTGCTTTAGCTGCAATAGTCGTTTTGTTGCCTGTGCCGAATAAATCTTTAATAAGTGATAGTTTGCTTTGCGCACGCGTATTGCCACCATCTAGCTGCAACGCTTTATCGTATGCTTCAGAGGCCATGCGGGCATAGATATCGCCTAAGTTTTCATGCGCAGTGGCATAACTTGGGTGGGTTTTAATCGCGGTTTCCAATGCTTTTTTGGCTTTATCGTATTGACCAGCATCTGCATACAACACCGCTAAGTTGTTATATGGCTCTGGCAGGTTAGGATACTTTTCGGTTAAATCGGTAAAAGCCTTAATTGCTTCCTCACGCTTATTACTTTCGGCCAGGATAATGCCTTTCATAAACATCGCCTGTGCATCCTTAGGGTTGGCTGCCAAATAGGTATTGATACGCTCCAGCGCTGCAGCTTGTTGACCACTTTCTGCCATTTTCGAAATGTCTTTCAACTCATCCGCATATGAAGCTGATGCAAATGAGAAAACCAACACCAACGGCGTGATGAATTTTAGTAGGAAAGCATGGCGAATTTTCATTATAGTGTGCTCGAACCAGTTAGTAAAAACGCCATTCTATCAATTGCATAGCTAACATCCAATAGTCCTTTAAGTAATAAACTGTTAAATTACAATTAAAACACTATTTTGTTCAATTTAAGCTCGCTATAATGCGCAAATGTTAAAAATTTACAACTCTTTAAGCCGTAGCAAGCAACCATTTACTCCCATAGAAGCCAACAAAGTCCGCATGTATGTATGCGGTATGACGGTGTATGATTTTTGCCATCTTGGCCATGCGCGAGTGATGGTAGTGTTCGACATGGTTTCGCGCTGGTTTCGTAGCAGCGGTTACAACGTTACTTATGTGAGAAATATTACCGATATTGACGACAAAATCATCAAACGTGCTAACGAAAATGGTGAAACGATTGATGTGCTGACGCAGCGATTTATTACTGCCATGGATGAAGATTCGGCACGTTTAGGCATTATTCGCCCCGATTTTGAGCCGCGTGCTACCCAGCATATTGCAGGCATGATTAGCATGATTGCCAAGTTAATCGAAAAAGGCCATGCCTACCAAGCAGAAAATGGCGACGTGTTTTATAGTGTTCATAGCTTTGCCGGTTACGGCAAACTTTCTGGTAAAAGTCTAGACGATTTACGCGCTGGCGAGCGTGTGGATGTTGATAGTAATAAAAAAGATGCTATGGATTTTGTACTGTGGAAATCCGTTAAACCTAATGAGCCGCACTGGGATTCGCCTTGGGGAAAAGGCCGTCCGGGTTGGCACATTGAATGCTCAGTGATGAGTGCGCATCATTTGGGCGCGCATTTTGATATTCACGGTGGCGGTCAAGATTTGCAATTCCCACATCATGAGAACGAAATTGCGCAAAGTGAGGCGACGCATAACTGCCAAATGGCTAATACGTGGATGCACAATGGCTTTGTACGTGTCGATGAAGAAAAGATGTCGAAATCACTTGGCAACTTTTTTACTATTAGAACCGTGCTGGAAAAATACGATGCTGAAGTGGTGCGATTTTTTATTCTGCGGGCGCACTATCGAAGCCCACTCAATTACTCTGATGTGCATTTGGATGATGCTAAAGCCTCGTTAACGCGCCTATATACCGCCTTGCGCGGCTACGAAGTAAGCGCTAACACTGTCGATTGGAACCAGCCACAAACTAAGCACTTTAAAGAAGCGATGGATGATGACTTTAATACATCAGAAGCCATGGCAGTATTGTTTGATTTGGCTAATGAACTGAATAAAACCAAAGAGACTGCAACTGCTAACTTGTTATTTAATTTGGCTGGTGTGTTGGGATTGTTGCAACAAAATGCAAATGATTTTTTGCACGGTGGTGCAATCGGATTTGTTAATACAAAAAATAATAATGACGTTTCAAATGCAATTGGTGAAGTTGGTTACACAGAAGTAAATATCAATCAATTAATTTCAAATCGGCTAGAGGCTAAAAAATCTAAAAACTTTGCTGAAGCGGATGCCATTAGACAACAACTTGCTGATGCAGGCATAATTTTAGAAGACACGCCACAGGGCACGACTTGGCGCAGGGCTTAATTAAGCAAATTGCTTGCTGATATGGCAGTAACTCATCACATGGTTGCGCCCACTGTTTTTGGCGGCATACATGGCTTTATCGGCATGGTTCAGCAAGTCTTCTACTGTTTCACCATTTTCTGCAATGCCAAAGCTGGCCGTCAACGATAACGCATTTTCGTCGGCTAAAGCAATAGTCGTATTAGCCATCAACTGCTTTAACATATTAGCCATGCCCATCGCTTCTTCTGCATTGGTGTTAGGCAGCAACACTGCAAATTCTTCACCACCAAATCTGCATGCTAAATCAGAATCCCGCAGATTGGTTATGATGAGTTGTGCCAAATTGCGTAACGCAATATCACCCGCTGCGTGGCCGTAGCTGTCGTTAATCTTTTTAAAGTGATCTACATCTAACATCAGCGCGCTAATTGACTGCTGACTACGTTTGCAATAGGCAAATAAAGGCTCTGCTTTGTCGAAAAAAGCACGGCGATTATTTAAACCAGTCAGAGCATCGGTACGGGCTAAATTTTCAGCTTGTTTTTTGGCTTGTTCTAAATCGTAGGCTAGCTCTAAATTGCCATTAAAGGTTTTTTGCAGTAGCACGCTGGTAATCATGCAAGATACATACATGCAGCAAGCGGCAATGCCCACCCAAAACGTTTCCTCGTGACCAAGCGTAAGCAGCACTATAATCATGGGGATAAGTGCTAATGAAATGGTCGCCATTTGCAGGTAGCGCAGGGGGCTATACCAAGAAATCGCCGCACCTGCCAGGCCAATAGAGAAGGTGTTCAGAATAAATACTGCGCTTAAGTTGTCTCTGGGCATAATACAAATAAGGCCCGCACTCCACACTAAAAACACCGCCATTAAGCTGATCGCATAAGGTTTTTCCCACTTAAGTACGGCGCTACCTTGCGGGTTTGCACGTTTAAATTGCGTCATTAACCAAATGCGCACGCACGCAAAGATAAAAGTGGTGGCAAGCCAAATCAGCAGATATTGATGGTTTGCGCTTTTCCATAGCGCAGCCACTAAAAACAGCCCCGCCACAGCGCTTAAAACAATCGGCGTCAGGCTATGCTGATAAAGCAGTTTGATTTTTTCAATGCGAATATGTTGCTGTTTATCTCGTGTTTGATTGGACTGAAGTGGCGCATGTTGGCTTTGCTCTTCAGATAAGAAGTTATCTTGTATATGCTCTTGCAGCGTATTTTGCATGACGATTACCCATCAAAAAATGGCGTATATTCTTTTATTTTGCAAGAGTTTAGCACTTCCTGCAGTCAATGGGCAATTGGCTACAACTGAAATGGCAAGTTTCACGCAGGATGCCGTGCTGATGAGTGCACTATTACGTTAAAATGATGTTATTCAATTTATCGCCAAGTTATCGAAAGTAATCGCATGCCAGTAAAATTAACCGCCCCCCAAGCCGCATCTCTATTACCTGTTAGCGGTATTGAGTTAGGCTTTGCCGAAGCACATGTGCGCAAACCTAACCGTAAAGATGTGTTGGTGGTTAAATTAGCAGAAGGAACAACGGTGGCTGGGGTCTTCACGTTAAATCGGTTTTGCGCCGCGCCTGTAGTTTTGTGTAAAGAATACTTAGCCCAACAAGCGGGCATTCGTGCGCTACTGGTGAATACGGGTTGTGCCAACGCGGGCACAGGTGAAGATGGTCTGAATCGTGCCCTACAAAGCTGCGAAGCGCTTGCAGATTTACTAGGCATAGATGCAAATCAAGTACTGCCGTTTTCAACAGGGGTGATATTAGAGCCATTGCCACTGGATAAAGTGATTGCGGGTATGCCAGCGGCGATAGCCAACTTAAAAGAAGACAATTGGCTGAATGCCGCCGAAGCGATTATGACCACTGATATTGTGGCTAAAGGGGTCAGTAAACAAATCACGATTGACGACAAAAAAGTCACCATTACTGGCATCAGCAAAGGTAGCGGCATGATACATCCCAATATGGCGACCATGCTGGGGTATATAGGTACTGATGCTGCTATCAGTCAGACTGCGTTAGAAAGCATTATTCAATATGCGGTCAATAAATCATTCAATTGCATTACGGTGGATGGAGATACCAGCACCAATGACAGCCTAATTTTAATGGCGACTGGAAAAGCCAATAACGCGGAGATTGCAGACAATGGTGCAAATTTTGTGGCTATTCGTGACGCGTTAACAGAAGTTGCTGTTGAGTTGGCGCAAGCCATTGTCCGCGATGGTGAAGGTGCAACCAAATTCATGACTGTGCGAGTGGAAGGCGGGAAATCAGAAGCTGAGTGCCGCAAAGTCGCTTACGCCATTGCGCATTCACCGCTGATTAAAACTGCATTTTTTGCTTCAGACCCAAATCTAGGCCGCATCCTCGCTGCGATTGGTTATGCAGGAATTGACGATTTAGATATTGACAACATGGAGCTGTACCTAGGTAATGAAACAGGTGGCGACGTATTGGTAGCCGAAAAAGGTGGTCGCGCAGCAAGTTATCGCGAGGAACAAGGCGCTGCCATTATGCAAGAATCGGATATTTTAGTGCGTGTGGTGTTGAATCGTGGCAGTGCTGATTGCACGGTATGGACCTGCGATTTTAGCTACGATTATGTCAAAATTAATGCCGACTATCGCTCATAAAGGCATGGCTATGAGCGAACTGCTGGGTTGCTTCAACAAAAATAAAACTGGCTGTACTCTGTACTATCTGCGTTTTATTTTTGTCTCGCGCCTTGCATTTCATCTCTTTTCGATACCTTCTGAGTGAGTATAGACTAGCATTAAAATATGAATCAATTTGAAAATCTAATTAGCCGTGCCGAAAGCTTAATCACTAAGCTGGAAGCTTTGTTGCCAGCTCAAAGCCCGTCAGTTGATTGGGCTGCGACAGCATGGCGCTGGGTCATGTATAACGACCGCGGCAGTTTGCAAGTAGTTGAACATCCACATGCAATTTCATTGGATAATATTCGCTTTGTCGATGCACAGAAAGCCGAAATTGTGCGTAATACGCAGCAGTTTATACAAGGCTTAACTGCTAATAATGTATTGCTCACTGGCGCGCGAGGTACAGGGAAATCTAGTCTGGTGAAAGCACTATTACCTACATTTTCAGCGCAAGGGTTACGTTTAATCGAGGTGGAAAAACACGATTTAATTCATTTGAGTCAAATTGTGGCTTTAGTAAAGAATCGTCCGGAAAAATTTATTATTTTCTGCGATGATTTAAGCTTTGAGGCGGATGATGTGGGCTACAAAGCGCTCAAGGTGGTGCTCGATGGCACGCTTGCAAGCATGTCAGATAATTTGCTGGTGTATGCGACATCAAATCGCAAAAACTTGATGCCAGAAATGATGGCAGATAATTTGGCATTTAAGCACGCAGATGGCGAAATTAGGCCTAATGAAACGCTGGATGAGAAAGTGGCACTGGCCGAACGGTTTGGTTTATGGCTATCGTTCTACACCTTTGATCAAGACGAATATCTAGCGATTGCTGAGAGTTGGCTGGGCACTTTTAATATGGATGATGGTAAGGTCGCTTGGGATGACGCTGCCAGGCAAGCTGCGCTTAGTTTTAGCCACACACGTGGTATGCGCAGTGGACGGGTAGCTTATCAATTTGCAAGAGACTATGCGGGCAAGCTGCAGTTAAAAACTTAAACTGCCATGAACTTAAACTGCTATGAACTTAAACTGCTATGAACTTAAACTGCCATGACTAGGGTTATTCACGTTGCAGTTGCTATTTTGCAGCGAAAAAATGAGGATGGCCACAATCAATTTTTATTGGCAAGCAGGCCACAGGGCAAAGGCTGGGCTGGCTGGTGGGAGTTTCCAGGCGGAAAAATTGAACATGGCGAAAGTCCAGAACATGCACTGACGCGCGAATTGGCAGAAGAGCTTGGGATTAAGCCTACGATCACTCAGCAGTGGCTGACGCGTCAATACGATTATCCTGCGATATCTCAAAACGGACATGTTACGCCCGCCAAAACGGTGTTGTTACATTTTTATTTTGTGAGTGCGTGGCAGGGTGGAGTTTCGCCGCTTGAAGGCCAAAAATTAAGTTGGCAATCAGCAGACAACCTTACCGTTGCGCCTATTCTGCCTGCAAATGCGCCAATAATGAAAGCACTGGTATTGCCGCCAGTGTATGCCATTAGCAATATTGCAGAAATGGGCGAAACACCTTATTTATATGCGCTGCAAGCCGCATTCAATAAGGGCCTCCGGCTAGTGCAAGTACGAGAAAAGCATCTTGAAAAAGAGGAGTTTACTAGAGTCGCAGCACAAATTATTGCACTGGCAAAATCTTATAATGCGACCGTGCTGATTAGCCAAGATATTGCACTGGCACGCGATTTAGGGGCACATGGTGTGCATTTGCCTAGCCAAAGTTTGCTGATGCTAAGAACCAAGCCTGAGGGGTTAATGGTGACGGCTTCTTGCCACAATGAGGCTGAATTGGCACATGCAGAAATGCTGGAGCTGGATTTTGTTGTGCTGTCGCCGATTAAATCGACGCAAAGTCACCCAGAAGTTGACGCATTGGGTTGGGAAACATTTGCAGATATGGCACAAAAAACCACTTTGCCAGTTTATGCACTGGGCGGCATGACACTGTCCGATTTGCCAATTGCTTTAAGTTATGGTGCGCGTGGTATTGCCTATCAGCGCGGTATTTCATCACATATTACTGATTAAAACAGCTACTACAGTTACTCTTCAGCCTTAATAGGGAGCATTATTTGTTGCTTTGTGATGTTGCCAGATGCGTCTTTAAAGCTAAGCGTAAATTTCACATTTTCGCCTGCTGTCAGTGGTTTTTTTAAATCAAACAACATCAAGTGAAAACCACCAGGCGCAAGTTTTTCTGCTTTACCAGCTTTAAGCGGTAATTCTTCAAGCATGCGCATTTTCATCACACCGTTTTCCATGCTCATGCTATGAATTTCAACCGACCCGGCAATGTCTGCTTCTGCTTTAATCATGGTGCTATCCTGCGCGCTTAATATGGTCATGTAAGCTGCACCTACCTGTTGTCCTGGTGCATTAGCACGCACCCAATTATCCGTAATCACCACGCTTTCATTAGGCTCGCACGCACTTAGCAATAAGGTTAAGGTAAGTAATGTAAAAAAACGCTTAATCAAGGTCATCATCGAGTCCTGGGGGTTGATTATTGGGTCGTTTATGGTCGGGGATTCGGTAACTTTCATTTGCCCAGTCGCCTAAGTCAATCATTTGACAGCGCTGGCTACAAAAAGGTCGATAAGCATTGTTGATGTCGTAAGGGGCTAGTTTTTTACAAGTTGGGCAAGCCACTTGCTTGGTTTTGAGGTTAGCAATAGAGTCAGAAGTCATGCGGTAATTTTACCGCTTTATTGCGATAGATTACAGTCAAAGATTACAGAGGCTTTAAGTTACAAGTGCTATAAATTACAAAGCGTCATGCTAAAGTCTAAATCGTGGTCGCACGGTTTAGGCTTTTGCACAAAATCCAGCGCAGAAAACCGCACATTAATGGCATACTTGTTGGCGCTGACTTCTGGAAAGCATGGGCAACTATCTGGGACATTAATAATCAGCATTTGCGCAGGTTTGGTACCTCCCAACATTTGCTGGTAAAAGCCATTTTGTGCGGTAAAATTTCTAGCGGTATCGCTACCGCGCAAAATACGCAAGATGGTTTTAATCGCTTCGTGCATGGGCATAAAACGCGCCAGCCAGCCATCAAAGTCGCTCTTTCGACGAGTGGAGTCTAGTCCTAGCCAGTGGTGATAAGATGGCAAATCAAATTGGCATACCCCACCCAAAATACCCGAGCGTTGTTTAATACCCATCAGCCACTCATTCTCTCGCAAGTGTTGGCCAAATTTGGCACCGTCAGCACGCAGTGCAGTGGAACAAGCGCCTACTTCACGCAATATTTTATCAAGGGCTTTTTCGGCAATAATCGGATTACCGCGTAAATTTTGCATCGCTAGGCGTTGCCGATCTAACTCACCCACTAAATCCATTTTTAGATCAGCGCGATCCACAATATCCAACATTTGTAATAAAGAAATCAGTGCAGTGTGATGATGGTGTTGCTCGCCACCCTCAACGTTGAGCAGGATTTTAGAAAACAGGTCCTCTAGCCGCAAAAAAGTGCGGATACGCTCGTTAAATGGAAATTCGTAGCTAGACATGACGAAATAGAGTCTGCCAACTTATAATAATAAATTGAGGTGAATTATCAGATAGTTTTGCTAACTATGCAAGTATTAAGGTATTTTTGGTGAATTAGCAATATTCTTTCGCGTAATTTTTCAACATTTCCGTTATTTTCAATCACGTCATGTGCCAGTAATAATTGTTTTTTGCGCGGTGTTTGCGTACGGATAATTTTTTTAATCTCAGATTCTGACAATTGACTACGTTTTTTAACACGGTCAATGCGTGTTTTTTCATTGCAGTCAATCAATAAGATGCGATTAATATATGGCGCATAGCGTGGGCTTTCAAATAGCAGGGGAATCGCTAATACTTGATATGGCGCATGCTTATTTAGCGAAAGCTGCTTTAATACTTCCGTATAGATAGCAGGATGTAAAATCGCATTTAATTTGTCGCGCGCATCGTGATCATTAAACACTAAATCTCGCATAGCGGGACGGTTTAGTGCACCTTGGGGGGTGATGTATTCTTTGCCAAAATTGGCCTGAATATCTTGAACAATGGGTTGCTGCGCTGCTGTAAGTTGATGCGAAATTTCGTCTACATCGGTTACTGGCACGCCAAGCTCGGTGAATACCTTAGCAGCTTCTGATTTGCCGCTACCAATGCCGCCAGTAAGTGCAACTACAAACATATGTATGCGACTACTAACATTTAAGTTGCCAAATAAAAGCCAGCTAATTGTTGGCCAAAAAACAGCGCCGCAATACCGCCTAGCGCTAAAAAAGGCCCGAATGGAATAGCGGTGCCGCCGCTTTTACCCCGAAATGCAATCATGCCAATGCCAATCACTGCGCCAACCACAGAGCTAAGTAAAATGACGGCAGGCAGTAACTGCCAACCAAACCACGCGCCGATAGCACCGAGTAATTTAAAATCGCCATAACCCATGCCCTCTTTACCGGTGACTATTTTAAATAGCCAATAGACGCTCCATAAAATCAGGTAACCCAGCATTGCGCCAATCACGGCTGATTTTAGGTCGGTGAAACCATTGTTTAAATTAAATAGTAAACCCAGCCAAAGTAGCGGCAAGGTAATGTCGTCGGGAAGTAGTTGTGTGTCGAAATCGATAAAGGTTAACGTTACCAGCGCAAACACCAATATAAATGCAAATAGGCTAGCATTGCTATAGCCAAATTTATAAGCTACTGCGCCAATCAGCGCCCCCGTTAAGGCTTCTATAAGTGGGTAGCGTAGGCTAATCTTGGCTTTACAGTCTTTGCACTTACCGCCTAACATTAAGTAGCTAACAATCGGGATATTTTCTAACGCAGTGATTCGGTGGCCGCAGTGTGGGCAAGCTGAACGCGGAGTGACAATATTATATTTGGTAGGTATTTCTGCCTCAGGCTTTACCCCATAAGCTTTAGCCACATAAGCTTTTTCGGCGTTTTCCATCATCTTTGGCAATCGATGAATCACGACATTGAGGAAGCTGCCTACCATTAAACCGATGACAATGGAAAAAACCACATAAAAAGTCGGCTCTGATTTCAACAAATCAGACAGCGGCATTAAAAAATCGAACATATCTTCCCTTAATTCGGCCCTAAGTAAGCCTAAAAGTTGATGTAAACTATTATTATCATGGCATCGTTAATATAAGTGTGCAAGTTAGCAAAAATTAGTTTGTTAGGACGCAGTTGAAAATTTGCACAAGGGCACCATGTTAAAAGTGTGAAAATTAGATTTAAGGATTTACATGTCTGACCTAGACAAAACACTGTTGAACGCGCTTGAGCAAGTTGAGCTCAATAATATTAACCATCCTGCTTGGGATGAACCGATTATTTGTCGCGTTGAGGTAGATTTACCAGGCTGGCTGGCGCAACTCACCGGTGAAAACAAGTGGGAAGTGTACAGCGAAGACGAGGATGAAACCTGTATTAGTTTTGCGATGCGGGAAAAAGCAGGAAAAACAGCTCCCAAATTTGCTCCGAAATTAGCAGAGGTCACCCTGTATCACAATGGCTACGCGGTGGTAGATGTAGAAGGCAAGGCATTATTTGATGGTAGCCTGACCAGTGGCACCAGCGATTGTGCACACCTAAGCTATTTTCATGCTGAAAGTGGCGAGCCGATTATATTGAATTAGTATTTAAGGATGCCCTGTAGGCCGCATGGATATTGGTCTGCAGGGCATCCTTTATTTGTTATGTTTTTATGCTTTTTGAGTTAAAAATCTCTTTTTACTGCAAACTCAGCTAAGTCAATCAAGGCTTGTTTGTTGGGTGAGTCTGGTAAGTGCACAATCGCTTCAACGCCAATTCTAGCCTCATTTTCAGCCAGTTCTCGCACATAGTTCAGGGCATCCGTCGCTTTTACTGCCGTTAGCACGGCAGGCAACTCCTCTAAACCACCGTGCTCAATGGCATTGCGAATGGTGGCTGCTTCTGCAGAATTGCCACGATGCATGGCGATGAGCAGAGGCAGTGTCGGTTTGCCTTCACTTAGGTCATCACCTAAATTTTTGCCAATTTGGTTAACGTCCCCGCTTAAATCAAGCACGTCGTCAATCAATTGAAACGCGGTACCAAGGCGCATGCCATATTGAGCCAGTGCGTTTTCGTCTTGCGCATTGGCATCGCTAATCACTGCGCCTAAACGGGTAGCGGCCTCGAATAATTTGGCCGTTTTAAAATGGATGACCTTTAAATATTCTTGCTCAGTCACGTTGGCATTATGAATGTTAAGTAACTGCAACACTTCGCCTTCGGCGATAATATTGGTGGTTTCAGATAAAATCTGCATCACACGCATATTTTGCAGTTTTACCATCATTTGAAACGCACGCGAATATAAAAAGTCGCCTACCAGCACACTGGCAGCATTACCAAACAAGTGATTTGCAGTGCTATTGCCGCGGCGCATGGCTGATTCATCTACCACATCATCGTGCAACAAAGTGGCAGTGTGAATAAACTCAACAATGGCTGCAAGTTCGTGATGCTGCGTTTGAATGTTTCCGAATATGCCGCTAGAAAGCAATACCAGTGCAGGCCGTAGGCGTTTTCCACCACCATTAATAATATGTTCGCCAATGGTGTTAATGAGGGAAACTTCTGAGTGCAGCGATTGCCGAATAACGGTATCGACCGCTTGCATATCCTGCATGATGTGAGATTGAATGTGATTGAGATTCACGTGCTAAGCCATTTCTAAGTTGTTACAATTTTAACACAGCCTGCGCAGGCATAATTGGCAATTTAGCGTTTGCTTTTATCTAACATTTAAGTATAATGCGCGATTCATTTGAACGTGTAGAAACAGGGTTAAAGCCATGTACGCAGTAATTAAAACAGGCGGTAAGCAATATAAAGTAGAAGCTGGCGCAACACTTAAAGTTGAAAAACTTTTGGGTGAAGTGGGTAGCAAAGTGGTAATCGACAAAGTGTTGATGATTGCAGATGGCGATAACACCACCATCGGCGCGCCCTTGATTGCTGGCGCAACAGTAAATGCAACGGTTGTTTCACATGGCCGTGCTGATAAAGTAATGATTTTCAAATTCCGCCGCCGTAAACATTATCGTAAAACACAAGGCCATCGCCAAAGTTTTACAGAGATTCAAATCGGCGAGATTTTAGCTGCAGGACAAGCTGCTGCGAAACCAGCAAAAGTCAAAGCTGCTAAAGCTGCAGAATAATTTAGGCATAAATTAAGTCATAAAGGATTAAATCATGGCACACAAAAAAGCAGGCGGTAGTTCACGTAACGGTCGCGATTCACACTCACAACGTTTAGGCGTTAAAGCATTTGGTGAAACAGTGGTTTCAGCAGGTAGCATTATCGTGCGCCAACGCGGCACTAAAATGCATGCGGG
>JAKFEP010000121.1:0-2063 GCA_036675645.1 Methylotenera sp.
AACAGGCGCATTCTGGAATAAGTTAAGAAACTTTTTCTCACTTTCCCGGCTATTTTTAAGAATCGTCGATAACACAATGCCAATCACAGAGAGTGCTAGGATATAAAACCAGAAATTAAGTAGCCCGACTGGGACCTGGTTGGTGGTGGAACCCCCAACCTGAAATACCATCCCCAGTAACATTTGTATGGCCGTCATTGTGATAATAAGCAAGGCACCATGACGGCCGAACCGTGCTGCACCCCAGGTTACGAATAGAAAAATCCAGAAGCCTCTCGCTACGGTGCCAAATAAATCATTAAACCAACCTAGAAAGATAATTTGGCCAGCTAAAAAAGCCAGGCCAAAACAAGCTACGGTTTCCAGCACGCGTTCTCGATTTAGCCAGCCATGGGGAAGGTTGCGCCACACTAGTATCAGAGGTGTTACCAGAATAATGCCAAGCGTATCTCCCTGCCACCATATCAGCAAATTCTGCGCCGCAGTCTCACTTGTCAGGATTCCTGCTAGCAGCAGCGTAGTAACACCACACGATGCACTCACGCAAGTGCTGAGCGCCCCCATAACACTAAGCCACAGTATATGTCGCGGACGCGTCAGTTCTATATTAAAGTGGTGAATGTGAGCTAGCAGCCAGACACCCACTAGCGCCCCTAATGTGTTGCCTGCTGCAATAAAGATGGATATTTCGCCTGTTGTACCTTGCATGAGATTTCCTGCAAATGCACCCATAAAAACACCCGGCCAGTATTTTTTGCCGCCAATCAGTAATGCTGCCAGGGCAACCCCACTAGATGGCCATACAATAGAAACGATGTCATTAATTGAAAAGAAACTAAGCGAGACCTTGGCGAGGGCAGCATAAGCTATCGTCAAACCTGCTAGACGAAGTAAGTAACTCCTGCTGTAAAAAAACGCTGGTTGCAATGTGATTAGATACCTAATGGTTGTTTAGATACTTTTTCTCAGCTTATTCTACTCCGAAATAGATTGGAGTCGAGTTTACACATTCAAGGTAAGCTGGATATGATTTGGCCACAAGGGTGTGAAATAAAAAGCCCTTTAATTGGGCTTTTTGTTATACATAGTCCCAACTATCTCTTGTCATGACCTTTAGCTTTACCTACGTTTTTATCATGGTCCTTGTTATTGCCAGGAAGAGTTTTCTCTTCTTTAACTATTTTGTCATCAGCAACATTGCCGCTTTCCGCTGCTTGAGGGTTTCCCACAGTAATATCACGTTCACTTTTTGTAGAGGGTTCGCCTTTCACTTGTTTGTTATCTGCAAAAGCGAGTGTGCTGAGACCAGTTAAAAATACGGGTATGATTATTAAAAATTTATTCATTTAATTCTCCTGTTTAAAGATTAGATAGGTTGCATAATCTATCATATGGAAAACCTTAAATAAGACGCATCGGCTGATTCTGATATCAGAGTAGGATGCCTCTTACTGAATTTTATCTGCCATTAATATCGGCAGTTGTTCTTTTTTGAATATATTTATAACAAAACACATCATTATAATTACTCAAAAATTTGTATATGTTCAGAATAGGAGAGTTAAAATGAATACGATTAGACATTTTTAATAGGAGAATCCTAATGTTACTAGCAACATTATTATTCACTACAAAAGTAGTTGCTACGCTGTATGGCATCAATAGTACTGATTATTTTGTCAACGGTTTATCAACCAGCTTCACCACAATAGAACGTGCCAAACTGGAGACAAGGCTCATTGCTAAAACTGACGAAGCGAACGTTACAAAAAAATATGTTCCGTTAGATCGCGCGACTGCTAAAGCAAAAATCAAGCAGATTGTTGTGGCAGAAACGCTGATACCGACGCCGTCACCTGCATCAAATTCAGCACCGGCAGCTGCACCAGAGCCAACCGCTGCTATACCTGCGTTACCTATCGGGCAAACCGGTTTGAGGCCTATCGTGGACATCAGCAAAAATATCTCTCCGGCAGAGGGATATAACGATATGCGCATTAGACCAACCAACGAGCAAGCCAGAGCAACTCGGGATAGCGCATTCCGTATCTCATGTCTGGTAA
>JAKFEP010000086.1:0-2051 GCA_036675645.1 Methylotenera sp.
GATCAAGCCAGCGTAGTGCTATTTACCTCGGGTAGCGAGGGCAAACCAAAAGGTGTGGTGCACTCACATAAAAGTATTTTAGCCAATATTGCACAAATTATGGCGGTGTTAGATATTAACCCCACCGATAAAATGATGATGGTGTTGCCAGTATTTCACTCGTTCGGATTTACTGCCACACTACTGGCCTTGTTTAATGGCGTTAAAGTGAATATTTTTCCTTCTCCGTTGCAATATAAAGTGATTCCGGAAATTATTTACGACCGTGGTTGCACCATCTTTTTTGCCACCGGTACTTTTTTAGCCAATTATGCAAAATTTGCCCACCCTTATGATTTTTACAAACTCAGGCTGGTGGTAGCAGGTGCTGAAAAGCTCAATGACGAGGTACGCAAAATTTATCACGATAAATTTGGTATCCGTATTTTAGAAGCTTATGGCACGACTGAATGCGCGCCTGGAATCTCCATTAACACGCCAATGGCTAATTTAAATGGCTCGGTTGGCCAATTATTGCCTGGGCTGGAGGCTAGGTTAGAAGCAGTACCAGGTATAGAGAATGGTGGTTTATTGCATGTCAAAGGCGAAAACGTGATGATGGGCTACTACTTGTTCGACAACCCTGGCGTCTTAAAACCACTTGCAGATGGCTGGTATAACACTGGTGATATTGTCGAATTAGACGCTGAAGGCTATGTGCACATTAAAGGCCGTGTGAAACGTTTTGCCAAAGTTGCGGGTGAAATGGTGTCATTAGAGGTCGTAGAACACATTGCCTATACCTGCGCACCGGATTACCAGCATGCGGCCAGCACTATCCCTGATGCACAACGTGGTGAAAGCATCGTTTTATTTAGCACCGATAAAAAATTAAAACGTGAAGACTTACAAATAGTCGCTAAGAATCTTGGCCTGCCCGAGCTGGCAGTGGCTCGAAAAATTATCCCGGTTGAAGAAATTCCACTGTTGGGTACTGGTAAAACCGATTATGTAACGCTGAAACAAATGGCCGAGGCGGCTTAATAAATTGATGAATCGTCGCCAATTTCTGTTCGGGTTAGGCGTGGCTGGAGCTTCCAGTTTGGCCTATGCTGGCTACAAATTTTGGCCAGAGCAAGGCCTAATCAATCCTTGCTTGTCTGGATTACCAGATGACATTCTAGAAAATCCGCTTATGCAACAAATTTGGCATGGTATTGATGCTAAGCAAGTATGGGATAGCCACGTGCATCTAGTCGGTACTGGGGACAGTGAATCGAACAAAGAAAACAGCGTGTGGTTTAACGCCAACATGGATAGCTATTGGCACCCAATTATAAAAGTACAAAAGAAGTTTTATATGAACGGCAGTTGTGCAGAGAATGGCAACATAGACCAAAGCGCAGTAGAGCGTATGGCACAACTTACAGCAGAAATGCCCACTGGTTTTAAACTGATGCTATTCGCCTTTGACTGGTTTCATGATACAGATGGTAAGCCCAATCAAGCCCAGTCAATTTTCCATATATCTAATGAGTATGCGGCCAAAGTTGCTAGTGAACACTCACAATATTTTGAATGGGTAGCCAGCATACATCCTTACCGTGAAGATGCAGTAGAGGCATTGGAACAAGTCAAAGCACAGGGTGCGCGTGCTATTAAATGGCTGCCGCAGGGCATGGGCATCGACCCTGCCAATGCAAAATGTGATGCATTTTATGCCGCTTGCGCGCGCCTTGATATACCAATTATTTGCCACACTGGCCATGAAAGGGCTGTGCAAGGTGGCAATCAGGATGACGCTAACCCACTCAAATTGCGCCGTGCGCTAGATGCAGGTGTGCGTATCGCGTTAGCACACTGTGCCAGTGATGGCGAAGATATTGATTACGACAATAGCAATAAAAAAATTAAGAGTTTCGATTTGTTTTTGCGTTTAATGGAGGACGCGCAATATAAAGATTTACTGTTCGGCGAAATTTCCGCCATCACTTTAATGAACCATGCCTGGACAATTCAGCCATTATTACAACGCACGGATTTACACAGCCGCTTGCTGAATGGCTCGGATT
>JAKFEP010000004.1:0-2044 GCA_036675645.1 Methylotenera sp.
ACACGGATTTTGTTGATTTCTTTTACCCCTTTAGCCAGTAATAAGCGTTCTGCATTAATGCAGTATGGGCAAACAGCGGTTGTATACATCACAATATTCGCCACAGCGTTAACTCTTCACCAAAGGCATTTTGGCTTCAATCCAAGCATCCAAGCCACCCTGCAGATTATTTAATTGCGTAAACTGCTGCGCTTTTAATATGCTGCATGCACCTTTGGCGCGCATGCCTTTTTGGCAGTGCACTAATACTGGCTTGTCTTTATATTTTTCAATCTCTTTAATTCGTGTAGCCAACTCTGCCATTGGAATATGTTTCGCACCCTGAATATGGCCTGCGGCAAACTCGGCTGCATCACGCACATCTAAAATAAGGGGTTTGCTGCGGTTCATCAGCACTACCGCTTCTGTACTATTAACATTGGTCACACCACCTGCACCACGACTTAACATAGGCAACAACAGGGCAATGCCAGAGCCAACGGCTAGCCCGACATATATGGCATTGTCTTTTATAAATTCAAACATAGTGGTTCCTGGTTTTAATTCAACGATGATTTCAGTTTAGATGGCACTACTTAACAATAAATTCTTACCCATAAATTCAAGCTAATATTACAAGGCAATTGCCTAGTTTGGTGCGCTTTTGCTAGGCGTCTTGTTTGGTGACTATTATAATAGATAACGCATTCAAATTTTTAAACATTTTACGCCAACCGACTCTTTTAAAGAACACGTAAACGACTATGCAAACAACACCCGTCATACTGCTAATTTTAGATGGCTTTGGTCATAGCGCAGAATTTGCCCACAATGCGATTGCGCAAGCCAGCAAACCCAATCTGGACGCCATCAAGGCTAAATTCCCGCACACGCTGATTAACGCATCCGAACATTATGTGGGCCTGCCCAATGGTCAAATGGGCAACTCAGAAGTCGGCCATTTAAATATTGGCGCTGGACGCATCGTGTTCCAAGATTTTGAGCGGATTAACAACGCAATTAGCTCTGGTGAGTTTTTTAAGCATGCTAGTTTAATTAATGCACTACAGCAGTTGAAAGCCAATAATAAAGCCCTGCATATTTATGGCTTGCTTTCTGATGGTGGTGTGCACAGTCATATTACCCACATTTTGGCCATGCTGGAAATGGCTGCCCAACAAGGCTTGCAGCATATCTACATACATGCGTTTTTAGATGGGCGTGATACGCCACCGATTAGCGCAGCCCCTTATTTGGCGGCAGTGGAAGATAAGATTAAGGCGCTAGGGGCAGGTAAAATTGCCAGTGTTTCTGGCCGTTTCTACAGCATGGATAGAGATAAGCGCTGGGAGCGCGTTGCTCCTGCATACGAAATGCTAGTGGATGGCATCGGGGTATTTACTGAAGCCACCGCTAGTGAAGCACTGCACAGCGCCTATGCCCGTAAAGAATCCGATGAATTTGTAAAATGTACGGTGATTCGTAAACCTGGCGAACCAGCCATCCGCTTGGAGGATGGTGATGCAGTGGTGTATATGAATTTTAGAAGCGACCGCACACGCCAAATGACCGATGCGCTGCTTAATCCAGACTTTGCTGGTTTTGATAGAGCCCGGGTGCCGAAATTATCTGGCTATTTTACGTTGACCCAATACGACGCCAAACAAACGCGCGCCACTCCCATATTTGCGCCCTTTAGTGTGCCCAATACTTTTGGCGAATACTTGCAAAATCTAAATTTAACACAGCTTAGAATCGCCGAAACCGAAAAATATCCGCATGTTACTTTCTTTTTTAATGGCGGCGAAGAAACCGTGTTTAAAGGCGAAGAACGCATTTTAGTGCCATCGCCCAAAGTCGCCACTTACGACTTACAGCCCGAAATGAGTGCGCCGGAAGTGACTGATAAATTAGTCGAAGCCATCAAAAGCAAAAAATACAGTGCCATTATTTGCAACTACGCCAATGGTGACATGGTCGGCCACTCGGGCATTTTACCGGCTGCCATTAAAGCAATCGAAACCCTGGATACGTGTGTTGGGCGCGTCGTTGCGGCTGCACAATC